>JAPLVT010000116.1 GCA_026396975.1 Candidatus Iainarchaeum sp. | reverse complement strand
ATTGCCGGCTTGTTTTGTTTGGTGCTGGCTTAGAATCCCCTGTCGCGTTCCTCTGCGGTGTTTTCTTCCCGCAGCCATGGTGGAAGCTCCTGCTGCCCCGCGCCTGTTGTGCCAGTGCCTGCGCTCGGAGTGCTTGGCGCTGCCGGTTCCTGTGCAGCCGGCTGCGCTTGCTGTGGCCGTGCCTCCTGCTTTGCCTGCTGCTGCGTTTGTTGTTGCTGGGCTTCCCATGGCTTTTGCTCTTGCGTTTTTTGCTGTTGTTGCTGCGCTGCGGCTTGAGGGGCTTTTTTCCTGCGGGCTTTCAGCATTACCATTAGGATTGTTACCGCCGCGGCTATTCCAACCAGTGCGATTGCAAGAATTGCGGTGAAATCCAGCGGAATCGGCAGCAATCCCTCTAAAAATCCTCCACTCGGCGGCATGTTCCCGCCTGCGCCAACCGAGAAGAGCGCCTGGCGCTCAAAAGTTTGCCCGGATTTTGTTGTGCCGCTGACAGTGAAAGAATAAACTCCCTGTTCTGTTCCCGCTGGTATCGTGAAAGGCCCGAGCATCGCGGGGAATGACTGGGGAACAGTTGTTATCGGGGGAGCGCCGAAATCGTTCTCAAGCAGGAAGCTTTCCAGTTCCTCATTCGCGTCAAAGGTTATTGATATTGTCCCGCCCGGGCTTGCTGTTGTTGCGGAAGGCTGTATTTCTATGCCGGCTGTGCCGTTCTGCGTTCCGTTGTTCCCGTCCGCAGGCGCATTTGTGTCCCCCGGGGGGAAATTGTCCGCCGGTCCTGCGTTGATGTCTGCATCCGGTGTCTCCGGGCAATCGTTTTCCAGGAAATTATAGTCGCACTGGCTCGTGCCAATGCAAAGTATTGCGGCATTGTTGTTTATGTCCAGCGAAGGCGCTTTTATTATGTTCCCGCTCGGCGAAGAGAAAAGTATTTTGCTGTTGTTGCCGTCGAGCGTTACTGCAGCGCAGCTTTCTATTGGGCTGCCAATGTCTGTGATTGAGCCGCCGCTTGCCAGCCCGAATTCTTCTGGCCCTGTTATTTTAAGGCCGCCCTTGAATCCCTGCAGGTAGCTGTTGTTGGTTATTTTAAGCGACGCGGCTTTTGCAATGCTCGGCTTGTCGTTGTTCTTGCCTACAATAGCGCTGTTCGCGTCTATCAGAAGCGCTCCCTTCGCGGTAACGCTGCCGTTGCCGCCTATTCCGGTTATCCTGCTGCCGTCGAGCACGCTGATGTTTTTCGCTGTTATTGCCTGTATCGAGTCGCCGGCTATAAGCCCGCTGGTTGTTATTTCCGACTGCTGGTCAAGCGTTATGTCTCCTTCTGCCGATATCCTGCCGATAACCCCGCCGATGGAGCAGTTACTGCAGATAAGGCTGCTATTTCCATCGCTAAGCGCTATTGTGTCTTCGCCCATTGAGCCTATGCCGTCAATGTGCGCCGCGTCTTTCACTGTGAGCGAGCCTGTTTCTATTTTCAAAGCGTTTTTTATGTAGCTTTTGTCCAGCAGCGTTATGCTTTGCGCGCTTATCGCGCCTGTGTTTTCAATGAAGCTGTTCGACAGTGACAGGTCTCCTTCTATTTGCACAATGGCTTTTTTGATGTTGCCGCCGCTGATGGAGACAGTGCTTGTGCCTTCGTTTGTGAGAGTTAGGTTCCTTACTGTGCGCCTGCCGGCGAGCGGCTGGAAGGAAATCTCATAATCGACCATTCCGCCAATGAATTTTTTTATGGCAGTCGGCTTTGCGCCGAGCGTCAGCGGCCCCTGGTTTGAGTCCCAGTTCGCGAAAATGTTCATGTCTTCGATGCCGACGATGTCTCCCTCAAGCTCCATGTCCCACGGGACATTTACTCCGCTTCCTTCCACAAACCGCAGGTCTCCCCCCACTGATATCACAGTGCCCTTTATTTTCCACACTACCGCTTTTATTCCGCCGCTGTTGTAATCCTGGCTCTGCGATAACTGCTGCCAGAAATCGTCTATCTGCTGCTGTGCCACTGCGTACCTCTGCGTTGTAATATTGCACACAAGCGTGTCCCCGGCATTGGAGTCAATTGCAGTGCTGTCGCAGAACGTGTATGCGCTTGCCCCGCCGGCAGCTGCGAATAGGAGAATTATTGCCGCCGACAAAAGCGCTTTCCTGCAGGGCATGCTTACCGTTTTTTTCGTTTTTTCATTAGATTTTAGCGTGCTTTTAAATAAAAGGACTTCTTTTTATCGCGGCAGTGTATGGTGGGGCAATTTTTCCATTTTTTTTATCCGAAACTGCCGAGGCTGCTTTGCTTTCCTCCCTGCACCAGGTCTTCCCTGCTGTATCCGAGCTCCCTCATTATTTTTATTACCGCCGGAATGACCTGGTTCTCGATGTAGTACTCAGGGTCGTAGTTGCCTTCGTTGACGTACTCCTCCAGTTGTGCCCTGTCGGAAATGCTTTTTCCGGTGCGCGTTACAACGTATCCCACCACGCTGCCGACGCCCATTTCCTTGCCCCTGGCGATTGCTTTTTTTGCGGCCGCCACGTGCGGGCCTATCGACTCGTATTTTTCAATGGGCTTTTTTATCTGCGTGAGCACCACCAACTCTTTTTTCTGGGCTTTTCCCTGCCGTAGCCTTCCCACCCTTTCCCTGATTATTTCAATCGCCTTTTGCGGGCTTCCCTCCCCGAGAATAGCCATTATGACGTCCCTCTGGGTCTCCTTTGCAATCGGCGCCCAGTCCCTCCTCACGTACTCGAAGCCCACTATCTTCAGGTTCCCGTGCGCGTCTATAAGGGCGTATTTTTTCTTCGCTGCCTCGCCGCTTTCTTTTGTGACAAAAATCCCCCTTTTGTATAATCCTTCAAGC
>JAPLVT010000034.1 GCA_026396975.1 Candidatus Iainarchaeum sp. | reverse complement strand
CGGCTATGCGCTTTTGGTGAGCAAGGACAAGAGGTGCGCTTATGTGAAGATGCCGAGCGGCAGCACAAAAGAGTTCAGCTTTAGGAACAGGGCGACGATCGGGTGCGCTGCGGGCGGAGGCAGGACGGAAAAGCCCATGGTGAAGGCAGGCACAGCCCACCATTACATGAGGGCAAGGAACAGGCGCTACCCTGGATTGAGGGGAGTTGCGATGAACGCGGTTGACCACCCGTTCGGCGGATCGCAGCACCACGCGGGAAAAAGCAAGAGCACAAGCAGGAACGCGCCGCCCGGAAGAAAAGTCGGCGCGATTGCAAGCAAGAGGACAGGCAGGAAAAAGAAGAACTGAAGCAATGGGAAATGAGCAGGGAGACATGGAAAAATTAAGCAAGGTGTTTTTGGCATGATGATAAAAAAGTTTTCTTTCAGGGGAAAAACATTGGAAGAATTGCAGCAGATGAGCATAGAGCAGTTCGCAAAGCTCTGCAACTCGAGGGGCAGAAGGACTTTGCAGAGGGGGTTTGACAAGCATCTGCTCGGGGAGATAGAGAAGGCGCGAAAGGAACTCAGCGGGGAAAAGGGAAAGAAGCAGAAGGTGCTCAGGACACACCTGAGGGACACGATAATCATTCCCCCGATGGTCGGCCTGCTGTTCGGAATACACAGGGGAAACACTTTTGAGATTGTTGAAATAAAGCCCGAAATGCTTGGGCATTATCTGGGAGAGATGGCGCTCACAAGAAAGAAGCTTGTCCACGGAAAGGCTGGAATCGGGGCCACAAAGAGCAGCACTGCGATTGCGGCGAGGAAGTAGAAGAGCGGAAAAAGCTGGAAGAAGGAATCACAAAAAAGCTACGGAGAAAAAAGAACAAAAAAGGCATTTTTATGGTCAAGATGGGCACTGACAATTTGCTCATAGCGCATTGCTTTGCCTCGCAGGGATTCAGGAGAATTGGATTCCAGCCGAAGGGAAAGATTGCGGGAAAAAGGAGAAAGAGAAAGAGCGCGCACATTGAGATTGTTGTAACGGAGGCAAAGTAATTTTTTTGGCGTTGGTGCTTATGATTGAGAGGAATTTTGTGGAGCAGGGCTTGAAGAAAATCCAGTTTGAGCAGTTCGTGAAAGAGCATATGGACAAAGCCGGCTTCACGGGGCTTGAGATAGTCAAGACGCCGCTTGTGACAAGGATTGTGCTGAACGTCGCAAGGCCCGGCCTGGCAATCGGGAAGAGCGGCCAGAACATAAAGCAGCTGACTCTTGAAATCAGCCAGCGTTTCGGCATTCAAAACCCGCAGATAGAGATTCGGGACATAAAGAACCCTGAGCTTGACTCAAAGGCCACTGTTGACAGGATGATTGGCCTGGTTGAAAGGGGCTACAGCTGGAGGAGCGTCGCTTTCAGGACAGCGCAGGGCATCATGACAGCGGGCGCGCAGGGCGTTGAATTGATTTTCAGCGGAAAGCTGAGCGGTAAGGGCGGCAGGAAAAGAAAGCTGCGCATTGCGCAGGGTTACATGAAAAAAGTCGGTGACGAGGTTAAAAAGGTCGATTACGCAAAGGGAAGCGCCTACCCAAAAGCTGGCGCAATCGGGATAAAGCTGCGCATAATCCACCCCGGAGTTGTTTTCCCGGACAAAATAAACATTAAGGAAATACTTGACAAAAGAGACCAGGCAGCCGCGCAAGCTACGGCAGCCGCGGCTGCTGCAGCCGCGCCAGCTGTCGCAATTGCTTCCGTGCCGGAAGAGGAAATTGCAAAGGACCATGCGCTTGTGGCTGTCGGGACAGCTGTTGTTGCAGTTGAGAACGCGCCGGCTGCGGTTGTGCAGGCTACGGGTGAAGCGAAAGTGCAGAAGGGCGCGAAAGTGCACGGCGAAAAAGGCGCTGATAAAAAGAAGGGCGTGAAGAAGGAAAAAGCGCCGAAGAAGGAAGGCGCCAAGGAAAAAGAGCACAGCGCTGAAAATAAGGAGAAAAAAGAGAAGGAATCTAAGGAGAAAAAGTGAAGCGGTGGCTTGAAGCATGAAAATCAGCGAGATGAGGGAAATGCAGGTTATTGAGGCAAAGCGCCATGTGATAGAGCTCAAAAGCGAGCTTGCGAAGGAGCGCGCGCTTGTTTCAAGCGGCACGCGCAAGGAGAACAGCGGAAAGATAAAGGGAATGAAAAAGAATATCGCGAGGCTGCTTACTGTCATAAACGAGAAGATAAAGGCCGGGGAAAAGGATGTTGACGTCGAGCAGGTTGAAACAGTTTCAGCCCCCAAACCTGCGGCTGCCAGTGCTGTAAAGGGCCTGGCGCAGAGGCTTGGCGTCGGCGGGAAAAAAGAGCAGAAGGCGGAAAAGCATGCCGAAAAGGCTGCTTCCGCGAAAGAGAGAGAGCCTGAAAAGCCGGCTGCCCGCGCAAAAAAGAGCGGGGAAAGGAAAGCCGATGATGCGGCAGGGCGGAAAGGCGCCGCAAAGAAAAAAACAGGGGGGAAGAAAAGGTAATGGAGGACATTTGCCCTAAATGCGGACTGGAGCGGAACCTTTGCGTCTGCGAGCAGCTCGCGAAGGAACAGCAGAAAATAAAGGTAAGGGTCGACAACAGGAGGTTCAGAAAAACAGTCACTATCGTGAGCGGCTTCAGCGATGACGTTGACGTGAAAGAGCTTGTGAAGGTTCTGAAAAAGAGCTTTGCCTGCGGCGGGACAATAAAGGACGGCAGGATTGAACTGCAGGGAAACCACAAAAAAAGAGTGAAGGAAATACTGCTGAAACAGGGATTCAAGGAGAGCCTGATCGAGGCTTAAAAAAAGGTGTTTTTATGCTGCAAGGGAAAAATTACTGCATTACAAGGAAAAACCTCAAGGCACACGAGTTGCTTGGGCTTGAGGCAACGGTTGCGGAAAGCACCGACAAAAGCAGGGTTGGAATGCAGGGAAAAATTGTCAACGAGACAAAGAACACGCTTGTGCTTGAAACAGCGCACGGGGAGCGGAGCCTTCCAAAGCGCGAGGTAAAGCTCGAGATAGCGCTCGGGGACGAAAAGGCTTCGCTTGACTGCAGCGAAATAATGCAGAGGCCGGAAGACAGGGTCAAGTACCACGCGAGGTAAAAAAAATAAAAAAATGTGGAAGGCAGAGAGAAAAAATTGGTGAAAGCAAGGCAAAAAAGATCTGGATGCGGAAAATGGAAAGAGAGGGAAAATAAACCGGAAAATTGTTGGGGGATTATGGTTATGGCTGAGTGCAATGACAGTAGGTGCCCGGTTCACGGCGGTTTGAGCGTGAGGGGTGACGTGTTCGAGGGAGTCGTGGTTAGCGCAAAGCCCACAAAGACGGTTGTTGTGGAGCGCACAATAGTGCGCTTTATCCCGAAGTACGAGAGATACAGGAAGCAGAGGAGCAAGCTGTATGTGCACAATCCTGCGTGCATTAACGCAAAAGAGAACGATATCGTGCGCGTCGGGGAAACAAGAAAATTGAGCAAGACAAAGTGTTTTGTGGTTCTCGCGGTGCTCGGGACAAAGAAGGTCGTGAAGGCCGAGGAAGGCGCTGCAGCCATGAAAGAGAAGGAAGAAAAAGCCTCCAAGCAGGCTGAAAAGGAAAAACAGCCGCAGGCGCACGCCGAACACAAAGAGCATGCGGAGCAGAAAGCGCACAGGGAGAAAAACGAGGCAGCGGAGTAAGCGGGCGATGGAGGGCGTTTGAAATGAAGGCAAAGTTTTTTGTGGATGAAAAGGGCGGAAATAGCGGGGCGCGGTTGCAATGAGGGCGATAAGTTCAACTGCGACCAAGTGCCTGACACAGCACAGCAGGTGCGTTTGCGCTGACAACAGCGGCGCGAAAGAGGTAGACATAATCACAGTCATCGGCGGCAAGGGCGCCAAGAGGATGAAGCCAAAAGCGGGAATTGGCGACATGGTCAATGTTGTTGTGAAAAAGGGAAAGCCTGAGATCAGGAAAAAGGTCGAGAGGGCGATAATTGTCAGGGTCAGGAAGGAGTACAGGAGGGCGAACGGCCTGAGGGTAAAGTTCGAGGACAATGCAGTGGTGCTTGTGGACGAAAAGGGAATGCCGAAGGGAAGCGAAATAAAAGGGGTAGTGGCGAAAGAGGCTTGCGAACGCTGGCCGAAAATCGCGGGAATCGCGGGGGCAATAATCTGAACAATTATTTTGGAAATCTGAAGGGGATGCGGAAAGATAGAGTGGTTTTTTATGAAGGCAGTTGTTTCAAGCAAACCGAAAAAGCAGAGGCGCTTCCATAGCGCGAAGCCGCTGCACTTGCAGCAGCACGCGCTTGCGGGGCATTTGAGCAAGCAGCTGAGGCAGCAGCTCGGCACACGGAGCATTCCTGTCAGGAAGGGCGATACAGTTAAGGTTATGAGGGGAAACAAAAAGGGCACCGAGGGCAAGGTAAGCGCTGTAAGCTACAGGAAAGGGCTGGTTTTCATAGACAAGCTTGTGAGGAAGAAGGTTGACGGCAGCGAGGTGCCTTTGCCTGTAAGTGCGTCAAACCTGCTTGTGGTTGATTTGGAAAGGAGCGACGCGAAGAGGCTTAAAAGGATCAAGGGGCATAAAGGGCAGAAAGCGGAAAAATCAGCCGCGGGGGGAGGGGTGGAATAATGGCGAGAAAAGGGCCCAAGAGAAGCCAGAAGAGGCTTAGCGCCACGAAGGCAATGCATTTGCTGAGGAAGGAAAACACCTGGACAATCAGGACTCTGCCCGGGCCGCACACCAGGGCCGCGAGCATGCCGCTCGGCTATGTCGTGCGCGACATGCTCGGCATTGCGGAAACACTGCACGAGGCAAAGCAGGTATTGCACAAGGGGACTGTTCATGTTGACGGCAAGCCTGTAAAGGACTGCAAGAGGGCAGTGGGCTTGTTCGACATTGTCGCTGTTTTGGCTGAGAACAAGGCTTACAGGGTTTTGTTCAGCAGGAAAGGCGAGTTCATGCTTGTTGAGGAGAAGGCCGGCGAGAACAGGAAACTGTGCAGGGTCATGGCAAAAAGGGCAGTTAAGGGCGGCACAGTCCAGATTACCACAAACGACGGCAGGAGCTTCAGGGAAAAGAAAACAGACGTGAACGTTGGCGACACGCTTTTGGTCAGCGTGCCAGACCAGAAGGTATTGCAGCACTTCAAAATGGAAAAGGGCAATACTGTGCTGTTTACGGGCGGGAGATGGGTCGGCAGCACTGCAAAAATAAAGGGCGTTGTTGAGGCTACAATGGGAAGGCCCAAGCTTGTCACGCTTGAGAACGAGCAGGGCGAGTTCCAGACGGTTGCGAAGAATGTTTTTGTTGTCGGGCACGGTTCGCCCGCGATAAATATTAAGGGTGAAAAATAATGCGCGGAAAAAACGCTGCCACCGGCGCATGTGCTGCGGAACGGTATTTCGGGAGTGAATTCTGATGCAAGCGGATAACGCCATGCGGCGCATAAAGGTCGAGAAGGTGACAGTTAACATGGGCGTTGGCGCCAACCCCGAGGAGATGAAAGCGGGCCTTAAGATCGCGGAGAAGATCACTGGCAGGAAGCCAGTGCAGACGCTCTGCAGGGTAAGGCAGCCCAAATGGGACATAAGGCCCGGCCTGCCGATCGGGATAAAGGTTACGCTGCGAAAGCAGCCTGCGATTGAGTTTTTGAAAATGGCTCTCGCTGCCAAAGGGAACAGGCTGGACAAGGGCAACTTTGACAACAACGGCAATTTTGGTTTCGGGATAAAGGAGTACATTGACATGCCCAGCATCCGCTATGACCCCGGCATGGGAGTAAGGGGCTTTGACGTTCTTGTTACCCTGCAGAGGAACGGCTTCAGGGTGAAGCGCAGGAAAAAGCTGAACAGGAAGGTCGGCAGGAAGCACGTGATAACAAAGGAAGAGGCAATGCTGTTTGCCGGCGACCAGCTGGGGGTTGTTTTCGAGTGAGCGAGAAAAGGGATTTGAGGGAGAAAAGGGATTTGAGGGCCGAAAAGAAAAAGAGGTACTGCCGGGTTTGCGGCGGCAACGCCGGGCTTGTGAGAAAATATAACCTGCACATTTGCAGGAGATGCTTTAAGGACATGGCTGAAAGAATGGGTTGGAAAAAATTTGATTAAGGTGAAAAACGTGTGATGCAAAAGCACGGCTACATTTCTTCCTTCGAGTTTGTCGAGGACGGCAGGGAGGGAGTGTACAAGATACAGCTCGCGGGAAAAATAAACGAGTGCAGGGCAATAAAGCCGCGCCACGCCGTAAAGAAAGACGAGTTTGAAAAATTCGAGAAGCGCTACCTGCCCTCAAAGGATATAGGGATTTTGATTGTTTCAACGCCGAAGGGTGTTACAACGCACAAGGACGCGAAGCAGAGCGGCATGGGGGGAAGGCTGCTGGCTTTCGTTTACTGAAATGGAAAGAGTGAGTGTTTATGGGTGTCGTTAAATTGCAGCGCGGCGTGCAGTTGCCAGCCGGCTTCAAGGCAAGCGTCCAGCAGGGCATTGTCACGGTTGTGGGGCCTAACGGCAAGCAGGTTTCGAAGAGCTTCAACCTGGCGTTTGTTTCTGTGAAAGCCTCGGATGGCAGCATTGTGGTAGAGGCGAAGCACGGGACCAAAAGGGTAAACGCTATCCTTACCACAACAGCAACGCACATTGAAAACGCCGTCAGCGGGCTGCAGAAAGAGTATGTTTACAAGCTGGCTGTTGTTTACAGCCACTTCCCGATAAACGTCAGCGTAAAGGGGAACACCGTCGAGGTAAAGAACTTCGTCGGCGAGAAAAACCCGCGCATCGCGCAGATCAGGCCTGGTGTCACAGTTGAAGCGAAGGGAAAGGAGATAATTGTGAGAGGGCATGACAAGGACGCGGCAGGCCAGACTGCCGCCAACCTGGAGGGCGCAACGCGCATCCGCAATAAGGACAGGCGTGTTTTCCAGGACGGGATTTTTATTGTTGAAAAAGCTGCTCAGGAGAGCGCTAAATAAAAAAAAGGTGCGATTATGGCTGGAAAAGAAGAGGGAAAAAAGGCCGCCGGGCACGCGGCTGGAAAGCACGCGGGCGGGCAGCGCCCTGCAAAAGCAGAGGAAAAGACTGTGGCAGCACATGCCGCGCACGCAGCAAAAGAAGAGCCGGAGGCGGCAAAGCACGAGAAAGCCGCCGGTGGGCAGGCAGCCGAAAATGAGTCTGCAAAGCATGATGAAGCGGGCGCGAAGGAGCATGCTAAGCCGGCAGCGCACGGCAAAGCAGCCGAAAAAGGCGGCAAGCAGGCTGCAGGTGCCGGCAAGGCGAAAAAAGCGAAGGCACGCGAGCCGTGGCCGGAAATGCCGCGCGTCGCCAAGAGCAAGGAAGTAAAGCGGCTGGCGAGGCTTGTCCGCAAGAAAAAGAGGCTTTTGTTCAGGGGAAGGTTCGGCAACAAGGCGGTTAGGAATATTACGGACAAAAAGTGGCAGCGCTGGAGAAAGCCGCAGGGAGCCGACATTTATTTCAAGAAAGAGGACGGCCTTGTGGTCGGCATTGGGTATGGCACATCGCGTGAAATAAGGGGCGTTCACCCGAGCGGCTACAGGGAGCGCCTGGTGAGGAATGTGCAGGAACTTGAGGCAATGGCGCCGGAGAAAGCCGCTGTCGCGGCGAGGATTGGCGCGAAGGTCGGCGCGAAAAAGAAGAAGGAGATTCTGCGGAAAGCGGGCGAGCTTGGAGTGTTCGTCCTGAACGCGTGAAAGGGGTTATTATGCAATTGGAAAAGGTAAGGAGGCTGGCGGTGCAGGTGCTGAAGGCCGGCAGCGGCGCCATCTGGATGGACCCGAAGGAAAGCGAAAAGATCCAGTCTGCCATGACAAAGGACGATGTCAGGGAACTTGTGAAGCAGGGGCTCATCAAGAAGAGGAAACCACAGTACAAGAGCATGGGAATGGCGAGGATTCTGCATGAGAAGAGGAAAAAGGGCAGGAGAAGCGGGCACGGGAAAAGAACAGGCAGCAAAAAGGCGCGGATGGAGGGCAAAGCCCATTGGATGAAAAATGTGAGGAGCCAGAGGAAAATGCTGCGGGAACTGCGCGGCACAAACGCCGCTGCCGTTGAAAAAATCGGCTACAGGCGCATGTACAAAATGGTCAAGGGGAACTTTTTCAAGGGAAAGAATTACCTGAAGGCTTTCGTAGAGGGAAAAAAGAGGTAATGTCGGATGAGCAAAACCAGCACTTTCACGACTCGTTTCAGGAGGCGCGCTATCGGCAAGACCAACTACAGGAAGCGCGAGGCAATGGCAAAGAGCGGCCTGCCGCGCCTTGTTGTCAGGAAGAGCAACCGCTTTGTTATCGCGCAGCTGGTGCAGTTCGACCCAACCGGAGACAGGACACTGGTGCATGTCAACAGCAGGACACTTGAGCGCTTCGGCTGGAAAGCCGGAAAGAAAAGCCTGCCGGCAGCCTACCTGACCGGCCTGCTTGCGGGAGTAATGGCAAAAAAGAAGAAGATTGACAAAGCGATTTTGGACATCGGGTTTGCAACCCCTGTCCACGGAAGCCACTGGGCTGCCGCGTTAAAGGGGGCAATCGACGCCGGGCTTGCGGTTAACGCCGAAAAGTCGGCTTTGCCGAGCGAGGACAGGCTGCAGGGAAAGCATATTGAATTGTTCGCAAAAAAGCTCGGGGAGAAAGGAATACAGCTCCGCTTCGGGGCTGTTGCAAAAGCCGGCGCCGACCTGCAGAACCTGAGCGGTGTTTTTGCTGCGGCAAAGCAGAAAATCCTTGGCGGAAAATGACAGATGAATGGTGATGGTTATGGCTAAAAATGAAATAGCGGGAAATGTTCCAGAAGAAGCACCAAGGGGAATGCCCCGGGCAAGGTCGACCGACAGGGAGAAAAGGCTTATTGTCTGGGTGCCCAAGACAGAGCTTGGCAAGAAAGTGCAGAGCGGCGAAATAGCATCCATTAACGATATTTTCAAAAAGGGCCTGCCAATCCTTGAGTCCGAAATAGTGGACAAGCTTGTTGAGCTTGAAGAGAAGGTAGTAGAATTCAGGAAAACAACTCGCGTTGTCATGGCAGGAAGGCGCTTCTCTTTCAGGGCAGCCGTGCTTGTCGGAAACAGGAATGGCCTGGTGGGAATCGGCACCGCAAAAGACGCGGAGAAATGGCCCGCGATAAAGAAAGCCACTGACAAGGCAAAGATGAACCTTACCAAGATCAGAAGGGGATGCGGAAGCTGGGAGTGCACCTGCAGCACGTCGCACAGCGTGCCGTTCAGGGTGACCGGAAAATGCGCGAGCGTCAGGGTTACTTTCCTGCCCGCACCGAAAGGCGTCGGGCTTGTGGCAGGCGACGCAATAAAGGACGTGCTTGTGCTTGCCGGAATCAGCGACGTCTGGACAAAGGTCAGGGGAGCAAGCGACACCACGCTGAACTTTGTCAGGGCCGCTGTTGACGCGCTCGCACAAACAACAAGGATGAGGGCTTCCGATGAAATCGTGAAGAAATCCGAAAGGGACGGTGCCGAATAATGCTTGCGGTAATCAGGGTAAGGGGCGAGGTTGACGTTAACCCCGCAATCAAAAAGACCCTGCGGCTGCTGAGGCTTGACAGGATAAACCATTTGGTTCTTGTCGACGAAGCGCTGATGCCCATGCTGCGCAAGGCGCAGAGCAGGATAACATTCGGCGAAATAGACCTTGGCACTGCCGCAGTTCTGCTGCAGAAGAGGGGCAGGCTGGCGGGCGGAAAGAGGCTGGGGGAAGGGTTTTTGAAGGAGAAAAAATTCAAGGGCTTTGAGGAAGCGGCAAAGGCGCTGCTCGAAAAGAAGGCAAAGCCCGAAAGCATTGGAATAAAGCCAATTTTCATGCTTGGCCCGCCGAAAGGCAGCTATGAGAGAGCCGGCATAAAGAAGCCTTACGCGCTCGGCGGGGCTCTTGGCTACAGGGGCGCAGACATTAATCTTTTGATCAAGAGAATGGTTTAGGAACTTTCAAACACGGTGAATGCTGCATATGGTTGTAAGGAAAAAAAGAAGGGTAAACAGGCTGAGGGGGCAAAGGACGCACGGCGCTGGCGACACCAAAAACAGGAGAGGCGGCGGCTGCAGGGGAGGTAGGGGAAAAGGCGGCTCGCACAAGCACAAGTTCAGCAAGTATTACATGTTTTTCGGCACAGAGAGGAAACAAATACTGCCGCAGAGAACAGTTGCCGCAATAAACATCGGACAATTGCAGGAAAGGCTGCCCGCGCTTCTGGCTGAAGGAAAGGCCGAAAAGGAAGGCGGCGGCTTCGTTGTTGACGGACACAAGGTCGGCTTTGACAAGATACTGTCGATGGGCAGCGTGAGGGAGCGACTGGTGCTGCGCAACATTGCAGCAAGCAAAAAAGCCAGGGAGAAGATAATTGCCGCAGGCGGAATTGTCGAGGGAACAAAACAGGAAGAGGAAGCGAAAAAACCCGAAAAAAGGGAAACTGAAACCGCAACAAAGAGCGCTGAAAAAATTGGAACAGAATCCGGGGCAAAAACAGGCGGAAAAAAGGAAGCGCCTGCCGGCGGTGCAAAGCCGAAGGAGAGCAAATAGTTTGTGAGTGAGTCTTATGAGCCTGCTTGATACTCTGGAACCGATTTTCAAAATGTTGCCTGAAATAAAGCCGCCGGCAACAGAGGTTCCGCTGAAGAAAAAGCTCTTCTGGACCGCTGCAGCGCTGGTATTGTTTTACGTAATGGGCAGAATCACGCTTGTCGGCCTTGAGGCAAGCAGGGCAGAGTATCTAGCGGCGATACAGACGGTTCTGGCAAGCGAGATGGGAACATTGATAAGCGCGGGAATCGGCCCCATAGTGCTCGCATCCATCATACTGCAATTGCTGGTCGGAAGCAAGTTCCTGCAGATTGACCTGAGCAACCCGAAGGACAGGGCGAGGTTCCAGAGCCTGCAGAAACTGCTTGCGATAATACTTTGCTTTTTCGAGGGGTTCGCTTACACGATTACCGGCTCGCCACTGCTTGCAAAGCCTGGCTTCATACCGCTTGTTATCGGGCAGATGGCATTGGGCTCGATAATACTGCTGTACCTGGACGAGCTTGTTTCAAAGTACGGCATCGGAAGCGGCATTGGCTTGTTCATCGCGGGAAACGTGGCAGCCAGTTTCTTCTGGCAGGTTTTCAGGCCGACAGCAGGCATCGGAGACCCGGGCGGTGTAATAATGCAGTTCGTTTCATCTCTTGCGACAGGCGCCAACTTTCTGCTATTCCTGCCGATAGTTGTTGCAGTGGCAATATTCCTGATAGTCATTTTCATGGAGGGAATGCACGTCAGCATCCCGATAGCTGTCGGAAGGAGAGGAATGGGCGGCAGGTTCCCGGTGAAACTCCTATACGTGAGCAACCTCCCAGTGATACTCGCAGTAGCGCTTTTCGCCAACATCCAATTGTGGACCGCTGTAACGGAAAAGGTGCCGATAATTGGAATGGTGATGAAAGGGCTTTCTTGGGCAACCAACGGCCCGTTCAATCTTTTCTACAACCTTCTTTCCAGGATCGGAAGCGAGGGCCTGTTCGCCGCGCTTAGCTTCATGGCGCCGGAGCTCCTGCAGGCGACTGTTTACATGGCCGTGCTTACTGTCAGCTGCATTGTTTTCGGGATTTTCTGGGTCCAAATGGGCGGGCAGGGCCCCGAAGCCATTGCGGCACAGTTGCAGCGCAGCGGAATGTACATCCCGGGCTTCAGGAGAGACCAGAGGATTATCGAGGGCATTCTGAAAAAATACATCCCGACAATTGTGATTCTTGGCAGCATTTTTGTGGCATTGCTCGCGGGCTTCGGCAACATGGCGCTTGGCACTATTTCAAGCGGCACGGGAATCTTGCTTACTGTCGGCATTGTTTACAGGCTGTACGAGGAACTGGCGAGGGAACAATTGGTCACAATGCACCCTGTGCTCGGCAGGTTTTTCAAGTGATGATTATGGAAAAAAGAATGTTTTTGGGCTGTGAAGGGGTTGGTTTTTATTCTATTCCTTTTTCAATTATTAGAGAAAGCCACCGGATATGGCTTTTCCGATTTTTCAGGCGGTTTTTTGATGCACTTCATTAGCCCTGCAATAGACATTGTACTCATCAGCGCGGTTTTGGTAGCCGCCAGCAGGCTTTTGGAGCGCAGGTTCGTCGACAAGAAAAAGATGAAAGAAAGCCAGCAAAGGATGAAGGAAAAGCAGAAGCAGATAAAGGACCTGATGCAGCGCAGCGACGAGAAAAGCAAGCAGGACGCAACGAGGATGCAGCAGGAAATGCTGCAGGAAATGAGCGAAAACATGCAGGGCAGCCTGAACTACATGATGGTTTCGCTGCCGGTATTTTTGGTCGCATTCTTTTTCCTAGGGCAGCTCTATGGCGGAAAAATCTTCGAGGCGCCTTTCCCGCTGCCGCAATTCCACGGCTTTTCAATCATAAACCCATTTTCGTGGGTGCCAGTCGGCATAGGCACTGAAACAGGCTATCTGAGATGGTATTTCATTTCTTACCTGATAATTTCAATATTGCTCGGGATAGCAATGAAAATTGCCTCAAGAGTCAGAACGGGCGGAGCGGGGGAAGTGACCAGCGATGCCAAGTAGGACACAGAAGACAAAGAAAAGGAAGTTCAGGAGGCTGCCCCACGGCAAAAGCAAGCTCTGCTTTCAGAAGGCAAAAAGCAGCAGGCACCACTGCGCCCTGTGCGAGGCAGTGATGCACGGCGTTCCGCACGGCAAAAGGCAGTGCGCGGTCGGAAAGATGGGCAAAAGCGAGAGGAGGCCGAACGCGCTTTTCGCGGGCACGCTCTGCAACAAGTGCAGGAAGAATGCGGTATTGGAAGCAGCCAAAGTGGAAAGCGGCTGCAAGCAGATGCAGAGCGTGGAACTGCGCTTGCGCAAATTCGCTTCACAGGTGAGGGTGGAATAATGCCGGAATTTGAAAGTTTTTGCGCGAAAATTTTGCTTATGGCTTGCAGCGAGAGGGTGGCTTAGATGCCCGGACTGCAAAAAGGCGCTGTTTGCGTTAAAACAAGCGGCAGGAACAGCGGGAAAAAAGTGGTTGTTCTTGAATTCGACCGCAAGAGCGGTTTTGCAGTCGTGGAAGGGCCAATGGCAAAAAAGAAGAGATGCAACATCATGCACTTGTTTCCGACAGGAAAGGTTGTTAACGTGCCGGCCGGCGCGGATAAAAAGAAGCTGGCCGAATTGATCAAGGGAGCGCAGCCTGGCAGTGAGTGAAGGTTCGGCATTGGAAAATAGGATGGAATTGGAGTGAAGTGAATTTTTATGGCTGAAGAGCATTTGAAAGGAAGCGCGCAAGTGCCTGCACAACCCGCACAGCCGAAGGCACAGCAGGCAGGCGCCGGAAAGGAAAGCGAAATAAGGTACATCGTCAGAATCGCGGGCAGGGACCTGAACGGCAACCTGCCTATTTACAGGGCGCTTGCGAGAATAAGGGGCATTGGCATAAGAATGGCAAAAAACATTGGAATTGCATTTGAGGACAAGACAGGGATAGGCTATGAGACAAAACTCGGCGACATGCCGGAAGACATGGACAAGCAGCTTGAGGAAATAGTCCTGAACCCCGGCAAATTCGGAGTGCCGGCATGGTGCCTTAACAGGCGCAACGACTGGGAAACAGGCGAAACAAAGCACATTGTAATGGGAGACCTGCAGTTCCAGCTGCGCAAGGACCTGCAGAGGCTCAACGAGATAAAAAGCTACAGGGGCCTCAGGCACAGTTGGGGGTTGCCGGTACGCGGGCAAAGGACAAAGAGCACGCACAGGGGCAAGGGCGCAGTCGTAGGAGTCTTCAAGAAGGACGCCGCCAAAGCGGCCGCGCCGGCTGCGGCAGCAGCGGGCGCAAAAGGCGCGGAAAAGAAAGAGCAGAAGGGCGGAGAGAAAAAGTAAAGGTGACTGAATGGGCGACCCGAAAAAAACAAAAAAGCAGTACAGGCGGCCGGTGCAGATCTGGGACACTGCATCGCTTGAAAAAGAGCGCGAACTGCGGAACACTTACGGCTTCAAAAGCAAGAGGGAATTGTGGAAAGTGGAAACCATACTGAGAAAGAAAAGGAAGAGCGCGCGGGCATTGCTGGCGCTGCCCCTGGAAAAAAGGCTTAAAAAGGAAAAAGAGCTGTTGGACAGCCTGGCAAGGCTCGGGCTGCTTGACAGCAAGGCAACGCTTGAGGACGTTTTGACTCTATCCGTGCAATCGCTGATGGAAAGGCGCCTGCAAACGCTCGTCTGGAGGAAAGGCCTCGCAAACAGCATGAAGCAGGCAAGGCAGTTCATCACGCACGGCCACATCGCAATCGGCGGCGGGAGAGTAACAGCGCCGAGCTATCTCGTGCTGGTAAGCGAAGAGGGCAAAATGGGCTATTACGCTGGCAAAAAAATGGAGCTGCAGCACAAGCAGCCGCCGAAAAAGAAAGCCAGGCCAGGGGACGAAGAAGGCCCTGCCGCAGGCGAAGCAAGCGCCCCACCAATAGAAGGCGCGGAAGAAATCGCAGCCGAAGGGGAAAATGCCGCGGAAGCAATGGTTGCGAGCAAGGCGGCACAAGCCGGGGCAGGCATGGCTGACGAAGAAGACGCGGCAGGAGCAACAGACGGAAAGAGCGCTGCGGAAGGCGCGGAAGATAAAGCCAAAGGTGCAAAGGGTGGTGCGGAATGAGCAAAAGGGGGATAGTGCATATTTTCGCCTCGCACAATAACACAATAATGTTCCTTACTGACATTACTGGCGCCGAGACAATCGCAAAGAGCAGCGGCGGGCAGGTAACAAAGGCACAGCACAAGGAAGGAAGCCCTTACGCCGCAATGAAAATCGCGGAACTCGTGGCGGACAGGGCAAAAGAAAGGGGAATAACAGACGTGCTTGTGAAGGTAAGGGGGGCAGGCGGCAACAAGAGCAACAGCCCGGGCCCCGGGGCAGAGGCAGCCATAAGGAGCCTTACAAGAAGCGGGCTCATGATAAGGGCGATTGAAAATGTCACGCCGATTCCGCACGACGGATGCAGGAAAAAAAAGAGGTTCAGGGGGAAGAAAAAGTGAAAGTGCACCATGGCTTTTGCAAGGTTTTGCGCAGTTTTGCGTTTTTGAAAATCATTAAAAAATCTTTGAACAGGTGTTGTTAATATGGCAATAAGCGTTAAAAAAATCGACGAGAAAAACAATGTAAGCAGGTTCCTTGTGAAAGGGGTAAGCCCAGCTTTCATCAATGCGATAAGGAGAAGCGTAATGCTGCACGTGCCGTGCCTCGCAATAGAGAACGTTTCAATATACGAGAACGACACAGTGATGTTCGACGAGTTCCTCGCGCACAGGCTTGGAATGCTGCCGGTAAAAACAGACCTCAAAGGATACAAGAGGGGCGACAAGGTAAAAATGGTCCTCGAAAAAGAGGGGCCGTGCGTTGTCTACAGCAAGGACATCAAGAGCACTGACCCGAAAATAGAGATAATGGACAAGAACATACCGCTTGTAAAGCTCGCGAAAGGGCAGAGGATAAAAATAGAGATGGACGCCGTAATGGAAAGCGGCAGGGAGCACAGCAAATGGCAGCCGGGGGTGGTATCATTCCAGGAAATGCCGGCAATATCTGTCGAGGGATGCAACCTCTGCGGGGAATGCGCCAAAGCGTGCCCGAAAGGGATTCTTGAAATAAAGGCGAAAAAAGTCGTGCTGAGCCAGCCGTTCGAGTGCATCCTCTGCGGCGCGTGCAGGGACGCATGCGAAAAGGAAGCGCTGTGCATAGAGCCCGACAAAAACGCGTTCATCCTAGCAATAGAGCCGATAGCGGGCCTTACCGCAAAAGAAATAATGGAAAGCGCCCTGAACGAGATGCTTGAAAAAAGCGAGCAGTTACAGAAAGCGCTGCAAAAAATAGACTGAATGGAGGAAGAAGGCAACTCACAATTGCACAGGAAAAAAAAAGCAGGGGTTCCCGAGCGGTCAAAGGGGCAGGAGAACGGCGCGAAAACCGTTAAGGTCTTTGCCTGTTCTGCCCAACTTAAGCCCTTCCAAATCGGAGGAAAGAAATCCTGTGGCTTAGTGCCTTCGGGGGTTCAAATCCTCCCCCCTGCAAATTTTTTCTTTTTTTAAAAGAAAAAAGTTAGTAAAAGAAAACCAGTGCTAAAAGAAAAAAAATTAAAAACAAAAAAAGGCAAAAGAAAACACGAGATCAAAAAATTGCTTGAAAATCTGGATTGGCGCAAGTGATGATTATGGTGAAAGTAACTGGACCAACGAAAGAGCGCACGAAAAAGCTTATCGCCGCGCTTGAAAAGGCAGGCAGGAAAACCAAGAAAGCAATCTGGTTCGACCTAGCCGAACGACTTGGAAAGCCCGCAAGGCAACAGCCAGACGTTAACATCTGGAAGCTTGAGAAGCTCGCCAAGATTTTCCCGGGAAAAACACTGCTGGTGCCCGGCAAGGTCCTTTCATACGGCCACATGGGCAACAAGGCAACTATAATAGGGTTCTCTTTCAGCGCTGAAGCAAAACGGAAAATAAGCGCTGCCGGCGGCGTCGCGATGAGCATTGAAGAGGCGCTGCAAAAAAAAGCAGAGCCGGGCAAAATAGTGATTGTAAAATAAATTTAAACAAAAAAGGAAAAAACAGGCATTGTGAAATTTGCCAAATAAACCGAAAGAAAGGAAAATAAAATTGTGAAATCCGAACAAACAGGCGGTTGCAAAAAAAGGTGTTTGAGATGATTCTGGTCAACGCGGAAAACATTGTGCTTGGAAGGCTTGCCTCTTTTGCGGCAAAAAAAGCGCTGCAGGGGGAGCAGGTCGTGATAGTGAACAGCGAAAAAGCCATTATCACGGGCAGCAGGGAATACGCGCTGAAGAGATACAAGACAAAGCTTGACCTGCAGGCAAAAGGAAACCCGAGAAAAAGCCCGAAGTACAGCAGGATGCCCGACAGGATGGTTAGAAGGGCCGCAAGGGGAATGCTGCCATGGAAAAACCCGCGGGGAAAAAAAGCATTCAAGAACATAACAGCCTTCATAGGGCTGCCGGAAAAATTCGCTGGAAAGCAGTTTGCCGAAGCAGGGCAGGCGAGAATAAGCGGCGCGAAAAAAACAGTGCGGCTGGAAGAAATCTGCAGGCTGCTCGGGGCAAAATGGTGACTTTTATGCTGAAGAAAAAAAGCAAGAGAAAAACAGGCATTAACGTAAAGGCAAAAAGGAAAGAGGCGACCGCGAGGGCGGTTATCAGGCCTGGAAAAGGCATCGTAAGAGTGAACAAGAGGGCGCTTCACCTGTTCGAGCCGCTTCTCGTGCGCCAGTTCGTAACCGAACCGATAACTGTCGCCGGCGACATCGCAAAGCAGGTCAATATTTACGTTAAGGTTGAAGGCGGCGGCAGCATGAGCCAGGCGAGCGCCGCAAGGAGCGCAATCGCAAAAGCGCTTGTCGCATACAGCAGGGACAACAAGCTGCGGCAGGCATTCCTGAACTACGACAGGATGCTGCTGGTCGATGATGTTAGGCGCGTCGAGCCGAAGAAGCCGCTTGGCACAAAGGCAAGGAAGAAGAAGCAGAAGAGCAAGAGATAAAAAAAAAATTGAATGCTAAAAACAGCAAGGGAGTGGACGATTATGATGGTTCCGATAAGGTGTTTCAGCTGCGGAAAACAACTAGCGGGGCTGTACGAGCAGTTCAAGCAGCGCGTTGAAAAAGGCGAAAAAGCGGAAAAGGTAATGGACGACCTCGGAGTGCGGCGCTACTGCTGCAGAAGAATGCTGCTGAGCCACACAGACCTAATCGATGACATAATGCGCTACAAAAGTTGATTTTATGGAAGAAAAACAGGCAAACGGAAAGCATTTGGTAGAACTTGACGCCTACCTGAAAACAGGCTCGCACATCGGCACGAAATTCAAGACAGGCGACATGCAGCGCTATATCTTCAAGCAGCGCAAGGACGGCCTGAAAGTGCTTGACGTTGAAACAATCGACAGCAGAATCAGGGTTGCGGCGCGCTTTCTGTCAACATTCGACACGGGAAAAATAGTCGTTATGGCAAGGCGCACTTACGGCCAGCAGCCTGCCCAATTGTTCGCGGAAATAACCGGCGGAAGGGTAGTGCTCGGCAGGTTTGTGCCGGGAACATTCTTCTCACAAGGGAAATACTCAAAGAAAAAGGCCTCATAAAGGGCGACGCGGAATTCGACAAGAAAATAGAGGACTTCGAATACAAGCTGAAAGAGGGCACTGAAGAAGAGGAAGAAAGCAGGGGAGAAGATTCAAGGGGCAGACAGAGGGGCAAGGGAAAGTTCGGCGGGCAGAGGGGCCAGCGCGACGACAAGCGCGGCAGGCCGCCCAGAAGGGACAGGTTCAACAGCTACGACTAAAGCCTTTTTCCTGCCGGAAAAAGCCTTGGGAAAGATTGCTCCGCAAAGCCTTTTTGCCACCGCAAAAAGCCTCCTTGCAACGTTGGAAACCAGCGGGTTTCTGACGCGTCGAAAAACCGCAAGGTTTTTCAACGACCAAAAGGTTTGCGAGGCCTCGGAAAGCAATGCTTTCCAAAGTGGGAAAAAAAACCGCCTGCTGGCGGAAAGCCTTTTTTACAGTCTGGCAATTCACTTTAAATTAACTTTTCAGAAAAACTTTTTCTCAGATGAGCACAAGGGAAGCCAGCGTAGCAGGGGCATTCTACCCAAAACAGGAAAAAGAGCTGCGGCAAATGCTAGCGGGCTTTTTCAAGGGGCTGACAGCGGAGGAAAAAAGCGGCTGCGTTGTGAGCCCGCACGCGGGATATGTTTACAGCGGCAGGACAGCCGCGCTCGCATTCAACGCGCTGCGTGACTCGGATTGCTTTGTGGTACTAAGCCCAAACCACACGGGTTACGGAGACCCGATAAGCATCAGCGCCGCTGACAGGTGGAAAACACCGCTCGGCAGCGTTAAGGTCGCAAAACCAGAGCGGAAGAAAATTCTTGGCGCGCTCGGCATCAAGGCTGATGACGCCGCGCACGTGCAGGAGCACAGCATCGAGGTGCAGCTGCCATTCCTGCAGTACAAATTCCATGATTTTAGGATTCTGCCGATAACGATAATGGAGCAGCGGCTGCAGGAATTGGTCAAGCTTGGAAACGCGCTCGCGGAATTTGGGGAAAAAATTTCCATAATCGCTTCAAGCGATTTCTCGCACTTCATGCCGCTGGCTGCCGCAAGGCAGGTTGACGCCGCCGCGATAAAAAAAATCACGGCGCTCGACATAGACGGCTTCCATGAAATGGTGCACAGGCAGCGCCTGAGCATCTGCGGCAGCTCGGCGATAACAGCGCTTATACAGTACTGCAAAAAAAGCGGCTTCAAAAAAGGAAAGCTGCTCGGATACGATACCTCCGCGACCGCAAGCGGCGACGAAACAAGCGTGGTCGGCTACGCGGCGGTAAAATTCGAAAAATGACACCCCCAAAATGGCTTAAAAACGCGTTATAATGCATTTTAAAGGAATTTTAAAAAAACCCCTGAAAAAACCATTTTTCTTAATTCTGTAACCGTGTGGGGTAAATTTAAATACCTAAAAGTGCCAATATATTATTGTATTAATGGGAATTGGAATGAACAGCGCGGACGTAAACGAGATATTGCAGCGCCTCGGCTTAACGGAGTACGAGAGCAAAACCCTCAGCACGCTATTCAAGCTCGGCGAGGCAGAAGCACCCGCGGTTAGCAGGCTAGCGCAGGTGCCGAAGACGCGGGTTTACGATGTCCTTGACAAGCTTGTCGAAAGAGACCTCGTCATAGAAATCAGGGGCAGGCCGAAAAAATACAGGAGCGTCGAGGCAAAAAAGGCTCTTGAATCGCTGATTAACTCAAAACAGGAAGAATTGCAGGAGCTGCAGGGAAAAGTCGGCGAGGTGCAGGAAAGCATCAGCGCTCTCACGGGCGCGAAAGAGATCGCCGGAGAAACAGTTATCAAGGTGAAAGACAAGCGCGACTTCGAAAGGATTCTCGCGCAGGAAATCGCGAAAGCGAAGGAAAGCCTTATTGGGTTCAGCGAGGTCACAGACAAGGAACACGCCCTCAGGGAAGCGATTTAACAGGCCAAGGGCAGGAATGTTGACATAAAAATGCTTAACGCCTACCCGACCGAATGGCTTAAGAAAGCGACTAACGAGTCAAGGCACATGGACTGCGGGCTGAACGCCTATATAATAGACGACAAAAAGGTCGTGATGGCGCTGAGCGACTTCAAGAGGGAAAAGCCCGAATACCATTTCACTATCTTCAACCAGCACCAGCCGATGGCAAACGCCATGAAGCACTACTTTGACAAATGCTGGGCGCAGGCAAAAAAAGTGTGAGCGGAAAAATGCCGAAACCGCGGTTGCGCCTTGAAAGCAAACCAATTTATACTATTTTTCTTAATTAATTTGTAGCAAAGTGGTTTTGCATGGGCATTGAAGAGGACGCTTACAGGTACGCGGTCAAGAACGCTTTCCTGCACGAGGGAAAAGCCGATGTCGGCGCCGTAGTCGGCAAAATCATCGCGCTGCACAGGGAAGAGAAGGGCTTCGACATTAAGAAAGCCATGCCGGCAATACAGGAAGCCGTCAAAAAAGTGAACGCCCTCGGCATGCAGGAAATAACAGAAGAGTACAACCGCTTCGAGAAGCAGGGCTACGAGCTCAAGCCAAAGCCCAAAAGAGAAGGCCTTCCCGCGATAGATTTCGCTGAAAAAGGCGAAAAGGTTGTCACAAGATACGCGCCAAACCCGAGCGGGCCAATGCACTTCGGGCACGCGCGGCAGGCAATACTCAACCACGACCTCGCGCGCAAATACAACGGCAAATTCATCCTCAGGTTCGAGGACACAGACCCGAAAACAAAAGTGCCTCTGCTCGATGCCGAAAAAATGTTTATTGAAGACCTTGCATGGCTTGGGATAACAGCGGACGAAACATACTCTGATTCAGACAGGTTCCAGATTTACTACGAGCACATGCGCAAGGCGATAGAGCTCGGCAAGGCTTATGTCTGCACCTGCGACAACGAGCAGTGGAAAAAAAAGAAAGCGAAAGGCATCGCGTGCAAATGCAGGGAGCAGGACAAAAAGAAAAACGCGGAATTGTTTGAGAAAATGCTGAGGCACGGGCTGAAGGAAGGCCAGGCTGTCCTGCGCATTAAAACAGACATCAAGCACCCCGACCCCAGCGTGCGGGACTGGTGGGCTGCGAAGATTGTCGACAAGCCCAACCACCCGAAATTGAAGGACACATTTGTTTTCCCGAGCTATAATTTTGCGGCCGCAATCGACGACCATTTGATGGGAATAACGCTCATCATCAGGGGGCAGGAGCACAGCCAAAACTCTACAAAGCAAAAGTTCCTTTACGATTATTTCGGGTGGAAATACCCAGAAGCGATTCACACTGGAAGGGTGAAAAGCGGAATCGGCGTGCTGAGCAAGAGCAAAATAAACCTTCTGATGAAAAAGCCCGGCTTTATGGGATTTGACGACCCGCGGCTTGGCACGATTAGCTCGCTCAGGAGAAGGGGCTTTGCGCCCGAAACAATAAGGGAAATAATGGTTGAAATCGGCCTGAAAACAAGCGACACAAACATACAGCTCGAGAAGATTGTGGACGTGAACAGGAAAATAATCGAGCCGCTCAGCGAAAGGGCAATGTTCATCGCGCAGCCGCTGCAGCTGGATGTGAGCTATGCGCCCAACGGCATGGGCAAGCTCGTTGTTGACAAGAAACAATTCGACAAGCTCAAGGTCGGCGACGTGGTGAGGCTCAGGGAGCTTTTTAATGTGAGGATTGCAAAAAAAGACCCTCTTCAGGTTTTCTCGGAATTCATCGGCGAGGCGAAAATAAACAAGCAGATTGTGAACTGGCTGCAGCACGGCGCGGACATCGAGATTGTGATGAGCGACACAAGCAAGGTTCTTGGAATTGCGGACGAGAAAATTGAAGGCAAGCGCCCCGGAAACCGGGTTTACCTCGAGGGCTTCGGGTTCTGCATTGTCGACGAAAAAAAGCCCGGCAAGACAGTGCTGTGGTTTTCGCACAAGTGAAAAAAAGAGGTGTTTTTTTGCCAAAGCGGACCAAAAGGGGCTGGCTGGACAACCCCAAACTGCGCGCATCCATTAGCGACAAGAGACAGCGAATCGTGCTTGAGCGGTTTCCGCAGGAATTGGGGGGCACGCTGAACAGGCGCACAGCCGTCGCATTGAAGGCTCTTCATGGATTCCGAAAAAAGAGGGTGCAGTGGGGGCAGAACAAGAAAGGGGGTGCTGTCAATATGCTTTTTGAGC
>JAPLVT010000073.1 GCA_026396975.1 Candidatus Iainarchaeum sp. | reverse complement strand
GCAGGCGGCGAAATCGAAGAGGTCGCGGAACGCATGAGCAAGGAAGGGAATATTAAGGTGGACAGGGCAAAAGAAATACTGCAGGAAATAAGAAAAGGAAAAGCATGATTTTTGGGAAACAAATGTGAAAATTGCTGGAATGCGGAAAAGGGTTTGGAAAAAAAACTGTGATTGAAATGGCTGCTGAAAACAATTTTGTCGGAATAGTGGGCTACGGTGTTTACGTGCCGCGCTACAGGATTACTGTTGACGAGATAGCGCGCACATGGAAAAAAGACGGCGCAAAAATAAGGGAGTCCCTGAACGTCGCGGAAAAAGCCGTTGCATGCTTTGACGAGGACGCCTGCACTATTGCGGTTGAAGCAGCAAGGCGCGCGATAAAGCAATGGGGCGGGAACGCCCAGAAAATCGGCGCTATTTACGTTGGCAGCGAAAGCCACCCATACGCAGTAAAGCCGACCGCAACAATTGTCGCGGACGCGATAAACGCTGGGCCTGAGCTTACTGCAGCAGACCTGCAGTTCGCGTGCAAAGCAGGCACTGCAGGCATACAAATATGCCTTGGGCTTGTGCTGAGCGAAATGCCGTACTGGATTGATTACGGGCTTGCAATTGGAACAGATACTGCACAGGGCAGGCCGGGCGACGCGCTGGAATACACTGCCGCAAGCGGCGGAGCAGCCTTCATCATCGGGAAGAAAAAGGAGGAAGTTATTGCAAAAATAGACGAAACATTCTCCTACACCACTGACACCCCTGATTTTTGGAGAAGGCAGCACGCGGAATTCCCAAGGCACGGGGGAAGGTTCACGGGAGAGCCGGCTTACTTCAAGCACATCGTGGGGGCAACAGAAGGGCTGCTCGCAAGAACAGGGCTGAAAGCGGAAGATTTTGATTACGCGGTTTTCCACCAGCCCAACGGAAAATTCCCGGTGCGCGTGGCGCAAATGCTTGGCTTTGGAATGGACAAAATAAAGCAGGGGCTAATAACGCCGATGATTGGGAACACTTATAGCGGAAGCAGCATAATAGGGCTCGCTTCAATACTTGACATTGCAAAACCCGGCGAGAAGATTCTTGCGGTCAGCTTCGGGAGCGGTGCCGGCAGCGACGCTTTCGCGATAACAGTGCAAAAGCCAATAGAGGAAAAAAGGCCCGAAGTGCCGGTGCTGGAAATGATAAAGGAAAAAGAGTACATTTCCTACGCGGAGTACGTGAAATTCAGGAAAAAGCTCAAGACTTTGTGAGTGAATGGTGAAAAAATGAGAAGCGTTTCAATAATCGGCGCCGGAATCACCCCCTTCGGCGAGCACTGGGGAAAAAGCTTTCGGGAACTGATAGCTGACGCTGGCTTGCAGGCGCTGCAAAGCAGCGGTCTCGCCGGAAAAGATATCCAGGCGATTTACGGCGGATGCATGGCTTCCGGCAAGTTCATCGGGCAGGAGCACATTGGCGCGCTAATAGCCGACCAGCTCGGATTGAACCCGATTCCTTCAACACGCGTGGAGGCAGCGTGCGCAAGCGGAGGCGTAGCGCTGAGAAACGCTTACCTTGCGGTTTCATCGGGAGCATACGATGTTGTTGCCGTGGGCGGCATAGAAAAAATGACAGAAGTCAGCACGGAAGAAGCCGCAATAGCACTTGGAGGAGCCGGCGACCAGGAAACAGAATTGTTCCACGGGGCGAGCTTTCCCGCGCTTTACGCGCTGATAGCGAGAAGGCACATGCACGAGTTCGGGACAACAGAGGAACAGATGGCGATGTGTAGCGTGCAGGCGCATAAAAACGCAATGCACAACCCAAACGCCCAGTTCCACAATGAAATAACTGTTGAAGATGTAATGAACAGCGGGTATGTAGCCAGCCCATTAAAACTTTTGGACTGTTCTCCAATCACTGATGGTGCTGCAGCGCTGATTCTTTGCTCGACAGAGAAAGCAAAGAAAATGGGAT
>JAPLVT010000144.1 GCA_026396975.1 Candidatus Iainarchaeum sp. | reverse complement strand
ATGTTGAAATGAGCTTTGTCCAGGAAAAGGACGTTATGGACGTTACCGAGCGCTCGATTGCTTTCGTGCTGGAAAAGGTTTTCAAAAAGAAGCTGAAGCTGCCGCTGGACAGGATGACCTACAAGGACGCGATGAACACTTATGGCAGCGACAAGTCCGACAGGCGCTTTGCAATGCATCTGGTTGATGTGAGCAAGGAGCTGCATGGGACTGATTTCAATGTTTTCAACGGCGTTTTGGAAAAGGGCGGCTGCATCAAGGCGATTAACGCCGTGGGCTGCGCGGATTTCGGCAAGCACGACCTCGACGGCCTGACTGACACCGCGAAGGTCTACAAGGCGAAAGGGCTTGTCACGGCTGTCGTGAAAAGCGGCGGAATTGATTCGCATGTCGCAAAATTCCTGAAGCCGGAACACGTTAAGGCACTGCTCAAAAAAACAGCCGCGAAAGACGGCGACCTCCTGCTGCTTGTTGCCGACAACTGGGCGACCGCCTGCTCCGCGCTCGGCGCTGTCAGGCTGCAGGTAGGGCAGAAAAAAGGCCTTGTTGACAAGGAAAAGCTTGATTTTTTTTGGGTTGTTGATTTCCCGATGTTCGAGTTCAGCGATGAAGAGCAGAAGCTTGTGGCGTGCCACCATCCTTTTACCCACCCGAAGAACGAAGACCTTGGCCTGATCGAGAAAGAGCCGCTAAAGGTGCGGGCAATGGCTTATGACATTGTTTTCAACGGCAGCGAGGTCGGAGGCGGCAGCATAAGAATCCACAAGAGGGAGCTGCAGCAGCGCGTTTTCACAGCGCTAGGAATATCCCCCGAAGATGCTGAGAAGAAGTTTGGCTTCTTGCTTTCGGCTTTCAAGTACGGCGCGCCGCCGCACGGCGGTGTCGCGCTCGGCTTGGACAGGCTTGTCGCGCTCTTGACAAACAGCGAGAGCATTAGGGATGTAATCGCTTTCCCGAAGAACAAGGCCGCGATCTCCCTGATGGATGACAGCCCGAGCGAAGTAAGCGCAAAGCAGTTGAAAGAGCTGCACTTAAAGCTTGATGCTGAAGTGCTGCCTGAGAAAAAACCGGTGTGAAAACATATGCAGAACACCAAAAGCCATCTAAAAAACTTTTCTTCCGGATTTTTGAGTTAAAACCTTCTGCTGAAAGTGAGGCTATGGCTGTAACAGTTCAGTTGGTTCATCCAAGAGACGATAAGTGGTATGGCGGCTTTTACATCCAGTCCCATTTTGGTCCGCCAATCGGTTTGGCGGTTATCGCAAAAGCAATAAAGTCTGCTATAAAGGATGTAACTGTTCAAATTTTTGATGGGAACGTTACCCCCCTGAATGAAATATTGGAGAGAATTGGCGCGGATTTTGTTGGCGTGAGCGATTGGTATTCAAACCATCTCAATGCTTTGAGGATTCTTGAGCAGGCAAAGGCTCGTGGCGCCACTACTATTATCGGCGGGCATAACGTCAATTATTTGGCTGAACGCATTCTTGCGAATAATCCTTTTGTTGATTTTGCTGTTGCTGGCGATGGCGAGAATTCCATCCCTTTTTTGATTGCCGGCAAGAAACCCGCTGAAATCCCGAATCTTGTTTATCGCGATGGCGGCAGGATAATCCGAAACAGGCGCGAAGAAAGCGATTTGGACATTTTGTTCGATTTAGATGGCTTAGAAAAATTGAATTGTGGTCCAGGAAGGCCTTTTCCGCTTTCTTCCATCAGGGGCTGCGTCAAAGCTGAAAAAGAGGGGAGATGCGCTTTTTGTTCAATCGACCACAAGCTCAAAATAATGAACCCCGATTTTTTTTGGCGGCAGGTCAAGCTGCTTTTTGAAAAATACGGGATGGATTATTTTTTTGAAACAGGAGACAGCTTTGTGGTCGGCGATTACCCCGAACGCCTGCTTGCCGCGCGGCCGAAAGAATTGTCAAAAATAAAGCTGAGGTGCTATGCCAGGCCAGACCAGTTGAATGAAAAAAACGCGAAAATATTGAAAAAATTGAACATGAAAGAAATCTATTTGGGCGTCGAATCAATAAATGACAATGTTTTAAGAAACGCAGGGAAATCATATTCAAAAAAAGATATCAAAAAAGCGGTTAGGCTGCTTGAAAAAAACAGGATTTGCTTTATGGTTCCGTTCCTTTACGGTTTGCCTGGAGAAACGCGAAAAACCGCGGCTGAAACACTGGCCTTTGCAAAAAAGCTCGTTAAAAGACACCCAAAAATGAAGATTATCGCAGGCATTGTTGTGCCTTTGCCCGGAACAGAATTGTTTGAAAACATCAAAAGGAATAAAAAAGCGCTCGCGGGGTATCCCGGAGACCTGGGAAAAGACGATTTTTTCGATTACAAAAAGCTTGTCCAAATCCACACAAAATATTTCACTTCGCTAACATACGAGGAATTGCGCGATTTTGTCGAAAAAACCAGCGCTTTGGTTGGCTGGAACAAGAATCGTGTTGTAGCTTTCGGAACAAACAAATAGCGCTTCCAGTCCGTTCCAGGGCAGCGCTGCGGTTAAACAGGCTTGTGTTAAAATCAACCGATTTCTTTTAATTCCTTTTACACTTTTTTATAATTAGTTGGTTTTTGTGGAAAAGGAAACAACGCCAGGCGGAAAGGAAAAGCCGCCTGTGGACAGGGAGCTTCTTTTGAGAGTCGCAGCCAACGCGCGGCTCAACCTGCGCGAGGAAGAAATAAAAAAATTCCTCCCCCAGCTGCAGGAAATACTCACGGCTTTCGGCAAGCTTGACGAATTGGATGTAAGCGCGGAAAAGCCTTCTTTCCAGCCGCTGCGCCTTGAGAATGTTTCGCGCCAGGACAGCGCCGGCAAGTGCCTCAGCCAGGAAGACGCGCTGCGCAACACAAAGCACAAAAAGGACGGCTATTTCCTGGGTCCGAAGGTCGTGTGAAGAATGCGCAAAACCCTTTCAATAAAGGAATTCGTTTCCGAGGTGAAAAAGGGAAACATCAGCGTGCTCGAGCACACAGAGCAGGTGCTGCAGCAAGCAGAGGAAAGCAACCGCGAGCACCATCACTTCAATATTATCGCGAAAAAAGAGGCGCTGAAGCAGGCGGAAGAAGCCGAAGCGCTCATCAGGACCGGCAGGCATAAGGGAAAGCTTCTTGGATTGCCTGTTTCTGTGAAGGACTGCATTTGCGTTAAAGGCATTGAGAGCAGGGCGGGAAGCAAAATCCTTTCCGGCTATATGCCGCTCTTTGACGCAACAGTCATTGGGAAGGCAAGAGCCGAGGGCGCGATAATAATCGGCAAAACAGCACAGGACGAATTCGGTTTCGGAACTTTCAGCGCAAACGTTGGCGTCGGCTTCGAGAGGCCGCGCAATCCGCTTGACCCGAGCAGGAGCTGCGGCGGCAGCAGCGGCGGAAGCGCGGGCTTCACAGCGCTTTCTTCCTTTGCGCACGCTTCTATTGCAGAGAGCACGGGCGGCAGCATCGCTTGCCCCGCAAGTTTTTGCGGTGTTGTAGGGCTGACGCCAACCTACGGGAGAGTTTCGCGCTACGGGCTTATTGATTATGCGAACTCGCTTGACAAAATCGGCAGCATTGGCAAAAGCGTTGAGGATGCTGCGCTGCTGCTTGAAGTGATTTCCGGCCATGACGCGAATGACAGCACCTCGCTGCCCGAAGAGGCGCTCCCGCTTTCCTCTTTGCGCTGGGAAAGCAAGTTCCGGGTCGGGGTTTTGCGCGATTTTTTCGAGGGATGCGATGATGCGGTGCAGAAACAATGCATGCGTGCCCTTGACGAATTGGAGAAGCACGGCGCGATTGTCGAGGAAATAGAGCTGCCTCTGAACGCGAAGTACGGGATTGCTGCTTATTACCTTATTTCAACCGCGGAGTCGAGCACAAACCTCGCGCGCTACTGCGGAATGCGCTACGGCCTGCACGAAAGGCTCGAGGGCAATTTCAATGAATATTTCTCAAAAGTGCGCAGTTGCGGCTTCGGGGAAGAGGCGAAGAGGAGGATTCTGCTCGGGACTTTCGCAAGAATGGCTGGCTTCAGGGACGCTTACTATCTGCGTGCCATGAAGGCGAGGACAAAGCTGATCGGCGAGTTCAAGCGTGCTTTCGAGCGCTTTGATTTGCTTGCAAACCCGACAATGCCGATTGCAGCGCCGACTTTTGAGGAAATCGGAAAGCTTAGCCCGATGCAGCAGTACGCCATGGACCTTTGCACTGTTCCCGCGAATCTCGCGGGCTTGCCGCATGCATCAGTTCCGGTTGGCAGCGGGGGAAAAATGCCTGTCGGGCTGATGCTTACCGCGGACCACCTGCAGGAAGAGAAACTTGTGAAGGGGGCGCTTGCGCTGGAGGCTGTGTTGAAATGAGCAAAGAACTGGACCTGGCTATAAAGGCCGCCGAAAAAGCCGGCAAGATTTCAATGCGCTTTTTCAGGAACAACCCCGCCGTTGAGAAGAAGCGGGACAACAGCCCTGTTACTAT
>JAPLVT010000134.1 GCA_026396975.1 Candidatus Iainarchaeum sp. | reverse complement strand
GAGGCACCTTAACATAAGGGATTATTTTTACAGCGCAAACCTTTATCCAGAGGTAACAATTGTCACTGGCAGGGGATGCCCATTCAAGTGCAAGTTCTGCTACTGGACGCACGTCCTCAATATTGGCGGATACAGGACAAGAAGCATTGGCAACGTGATGGAAGAGCTGGAATTCATTGGAAGCGCTTTCCCTGAAGCGAAAGAAATTTTTCTAGAGGACGACACGTTCACAGCACTGCCAAAGCGCGTGCATGAGTTCTGCGAAGAAAAAATAAAACGGAAAATAGATATCAGGTGGAGCTGCAACGCAAGGGCAGATGTGCCGCTGCAGACTTTGCAGGTAATGAAAAGCGCCGGCTGCAGGCTGCTGTGCGTCGGATTTGAGTCCGGCAGCCAGGGCATCCTGGACAACGTGAACAAGGCGATGACAATCCAGAAAATGGAACAATTCATGCGGGACACGGAAAAAGCCGGCGTCCTGGTCCACGGCTGCTTCATGGCGGGAAACGAAGGCGAAACAGCCGGAACAATCAGGGAGACAATAGAACTCGCCAAGAAGCTCAATCCCGATACCGCACAATTCTTCCCCATCATGGTTTATCCGGGAACAGCAGCTTATGATTACTTCAGGGGGCAAGGCTGGCTTGTGACAGAGGATTACAGCAAATGGGTTGACGAAAAAGGCTGGCACAACTGCGTTGTCAGCAAGCCGGGCCTGAGCAGCGCGCAGCTGGTGCAATGGTGCGACAGGGCGAGAAGGGAATTTTACCTGCGCCCATGGTATATTTTCTCCAAAGCAATGCAGGTCATACTGCACCCGGAGGAAACAGGCAGGGTTTTCAGATCTGCAATGGTTTTTTCAAAATCTCTGCTTAGGGGGGCTGAAAAATGCAAAGTGGCTTAAAAATGGAAAGTTTTTTTGGTGCGCTGCCTGTATTAGGATGCTGAAGAAAGATTTGGATGATTTTTTTGAAAAACAAAACAAAGAAGAAAAAAAGCTGAAGGCGATTTGAAAAACGGGTTGTTCTTATGAATTTTGATAAAAAAATAAAAAGCGGGTTAGTGGAGAATAAATCTTCATTAAAAGGAAAGTATGAAGAAGTTTATTCTCAGACCTTTTTCACTAGTTTTGCAGGCATTCATTCCTGCATAATCAATTCAATAAAGAATGAACTGCTAGGAAAAAAAGTAATAGACATTGGCTGCGGGGCAGGAAGGCTTTCAATTTTTGCTTCTGCTTATGCGACAAAAGTTGACGGCTTTGATTTTTCTGAAAAAGCAATTGAAATTGCAACGCTGTTGGCTGAATGTTGCAGTGCAGGCAACACGAATTTTTTTGTTGGTGATGCCGGCAATTCGAAAATAAGTGGGAAATACCAAGTTGCATTAATTTCAGAGGTAATCGAGCATGCCCAGAATCCTCTTGACTTGTTTAAAAAAGCTAATGATTGCCTTGAAAAAAATGGCTTGCTTGTTGTAAGTTGCCCGAATTTTCATAACTTCAGGGGGTTTACTTATATGACAATGCTTTCTTTGTTTGATTTTCCAATGTCAATAGCTGACTTAAGGCAGGTTTTTGTGGAAGATATTGAAGAATGGGCAAAGCAATCAGGTTTTAAGCTTGAAAGAACAATTGGCTTGCTTTACGATTTGGGCTGGGTTGAAAGGGCTTTTGTTGACATGAAAAAAAGAGTTCCTCTTGCAGCGCAGGACAAAAAAGTTAAGGGGTTAAACTATAAGGCATACAATAAGTGGCTTGAGGCATCAGCCAATAGGAACAAGGAGCTGGTTAATTGGCTTGAAAAGAATGGTTATTTGAAGGAAATAAAACGGATAAAAGTTTCCTGCAAAAAAACAAGCAATGCAAGCCAAGAATTTTTTGAAAAAGCAGCTGAATATATTTCAGATGAAAAAGAAAATGAAAATCGTTGGTGTTGTGAAAAAGCGCCTTTCAACAAGACTGGCGCTGGAACAATATTTGTCCTTAGAAAGGCGGATACTGCAAAAAAAGAAGGCGATTGCTGATGGTTAACAAGTGCAAGTGTAAGTGGCTTAAAAAGACGCCAGGCGAAACCCCCGAAACAATAAAAGAAACAGTGGATTTCATAAAGAGTGTTGGCTTGTTTGTGCCCGCTATTTTTGTCACAAACCCGTATCCAGGCAGCGAGTTTTATGACTATGCAAAAGAAAAAGGGCTGATAAAGGACGAGGGGCAATTTGTGCTGCGCTGCGGCGCAGCGCTTGACCTCAACGTCAATCTTACCGACACGAGCGATGCGGGGCTGCTGCGTTTGCAGCGCTGGGCAATGCAGGAAGTTGTTTCTTATTACAGGAAAAAACACTCCTGGAAGCGCTAAAAATGGATGCGGCAAACCTGCGGCTTGCGGTCGCACGCTTCGGTGTTGCCGGCACGCTGCGCAAGGCAGCAAGAAGGGCGGACAGGATAGTTAAAGGAAAGCTGAAGAAGAAATGATTTTTTGCCTGGCGGTTTTTGTTTATGAAAGCAAGCGTGATAATCCCGGCTTTCAATGCGGAAAAAACACTGAGGCAATGCCTTGAATCAACGGAAAGGCAGGAATTCAGGGGGGAATTTGAAATAATCGTTGTGGACGACGGCAGCACTGACAGCACAATCCGCATTGCAGGGGAATTCAAAAAAGTCCGGGTTGTAAAGCAAAAGCACGCTGGCCCCGCAGTGGGAAGGGACAACGGCGCAAAACATGCGAAAGGCGGGATAATAATTTTTGTTGACAGCGACTGCATTGCGGACAAAAACTGGCTGGCTGAAATGCTGGCGCCGTTTGGGAACAAAGAGGTCGCGGGAGTGCAGGGAATATACAAGTGCAGGCAAAAGGAGCTTATCGCGAGAATGACGCAGCTGGAGATAGAGGAACGCTACATCAAGATGGCGAAAAGCAAATACATAGATTTCATCGGCAGCTACAGCGCGGGCTACAGGAAAAGCGTCTTCGAGGAAATGAAAGGGTTCGACACATCGTTCCCGATGGCGAGCGGCGAGGACACAGACCTGAGCTTCAGGATTCACGCTGCGGGCTACAAAATGGTTTTCAACAAAAAGGCTTTTGTCTACCACACGCACCCCACAACGCTGAAAAAATACCTGAAAGTAAAATTCTACAGGGCGTTCTGGAGGACAAAAATCTACAAAAAACACATGAAAAAAATGGCCGGCGACAGCTACACAAGCCAGGTGATGAAAGCGCAGATAGCATTGTTCTATCTTCTCGCGCTCGCCCTGCTCGCAACGCCGCTGCTGCCGGGCACGCTTTTCTATGCAGGCGGAATCTTCCTGCTTTTCATCCTGAGCACGATTCCATTCGCGCTCTGGGCGGCGCGCAGGGACAGCAGTGTTGCAGCCGCTGCGCCATTCCTCACAGTGCTGCGGACAGCGGCTTTCTGCACAGGATTCGCATGCGGCACAATAAAACAGGTGGCGGGGAAGAAATGAGGGTACTGCATGTTTCACACAGGTTCGCGCCGTGCATTGGCGGCGTGGAGACACATGTCATGCAGCTTTGCGACCAGCTGGCGCGGAAAGGGCACAGCGTTCGCGCGGCATGCCTGAACAAATGCCCCAACTTGGGGAAAACCCTGCCGGTGCAAGAAAAAATCAGCGGCATCGAAGTCAAAAGGCTGCGGTTCCTGGACCTGCGCTTCTACAAAATTGCACCCGGCATTCTTGGCGAACTGAAAGGCGCGGATATTGTGCACGTTCACGGAATCGGGTTTTTCAGCGACATTCTTGCCCTTACAAAAATTTTCCACGGAAAGAAACTGGTGCTTTCAACACACGGCGCGGTATTCCACACGGAAAAAATCGGCGCGCTCAAAAAAATATACTTCAATTTGTGGTGCAGGCTGGTGCTTCGCACTTTCAACAGGATTATCGCGGTCAGCGAAAGCGATGCCGCGCTTTTCGCGAAAATCGTGCCGAAACAAAAGATTGCGCTGATTGAAAACCCGGTTGACGTTGACGCGCTCGCAGGGCTGCCGAGAAGACCGCTGCCCGACAGCATTCTTTTTGTGGGCCGGTTGAGCAAAAACAAGGGGCTTCCGGAACTGCTGCAGGCAATAGCGCTCGTCAAGAAAGACATTCCAGATGTAAAGTTGACTGTTGCCGGCGAGGAATTCGACCTGAAGCGCGCCGAGGTCGAAAAAATTGCCGGCGAACTTGGCTTAAGCGGAAACGTTGTTGTTGCGGGAAAGATCAGTGACGAGCGGCTTGCAAAAGAGTACGTGTCAAGCGTTTTCTTCGCCTCGGCGTCGCGCTACGAGGGTTTCGGGATAAGCGCGATAGAAGCAATGGCAGCCGGGCTCATACCGGTTCTGAACAACATTCCGACATTCAGGGGTTTTGTTGAAGAGGGCGGGAACGGCTTCATAGCGGATTTCAGCGACCCCCACAAGGCGGCGGGAAAAATAAAGGCTGCGCTGCGAATGGACCAAAAAAGCAGGGAACGCATGTCGGAAGCAGCGAAGAGAAGCGTGGAAAAATTCGGCTGGAAAGAAGGGATTGAAAAATTCGCCGAGGTTTACGAAAAATTGTAGGGAGCGTTGTTGTTTTTATGAAGAAAATCGCTGTTGTTTTCGGGACCAGGCCTGAAATAATAAAGCTGGCGGGGCT
>JAPLVT010000076.1 GCA_026396975.1 Candidatus Iainarchaeum sp. | reverse complement strand
GAAGGCGCTGTACATCGAAACAAGAACGCTCAGCAGAGCGCCTACAGCAAGTGCCCGCAATATCTTCATGCTTATCCTTTTCAAAATTTCAAAAGCAGAAATGGTTAAAAATGCGCACGATGGCGCTTACTCAAAAACGCGTTTCTACTCTGTTTCAATTCTCGGCGCGAGAAGGTAGCGTATGCTTGCGCCGCCGATTTTGTACGAGATTGCGATCGGGGCGTTGCTGCGCAGCCTGACATCAATCTCGGTGTCGCTGCCCGCGGCTTTCAGCATGTCCTGCAGGTAATCAAGCGGGAACATGCTCCGCGCTTCCTTTTTCGCGTTCATTTCAAAAAGGTTCTTTTTGTCTTTTTCTGTCTCGTTCAAGAGCGCACCCTTGCTGCTGTCGGCTTTCACAAAAAACTTGTCCGACGCAACGCCGATGCTCACATGGCTGCTCACAAGCGCAGCGTCCTTCAGGGCGTCCTGCAGTATGCCGGCCCGCATTTTCAGTTCCGCGTCAAACTCAATCTTGGGGTTGGGCAGCTGCACGCTCGCAATGTCGATGAGCGGAATCTGGAAGCGCCTTGTAGCGTCTCCCTTTAGCAGCACTAGCAGCCTGCTTTTCCCGTCGTCAAGCTCCAGCGTCAGCTGGTCGTTGGGCTTCGCCCTGCTCATGACCTGCCGCAAATAATCAAGGTCCAGGCCTATTTTCACGGAGCCCGCAACATCGAATTTTTTGAAAGCACTTTTTTCAATGCTGAAATCAACCATGCTGATCTGGCTTGGGTCTGTTGCTTTCAGCGACAGCCCGCCCTGGTCTATGAAAAACTCTGCCTCGTCGATTAGGACAGCGATTGCGTCAACGCTTCGCTGGAAATCGCCCGCGTGCTCCAAAACAAGCTGCATTAATCCCACTCTCGGAAAAATCTAACTCAATTAGATTTAAAATGCTATTCACGGCGCGGATGTTTCAGCATATTCCGCTGAAATCTTCTGGCAGTTTCCCTTTTGCGAGCAGACTGCCAATGTCATCAAAAATCCACAATTTGAAGCAGCCCACTGCTGGCAGCCATGCGATTGCTTTTCCCTGCAGCTCCTGCACTGGAACAGGGTAAAGCGTGATGCAGTTGCGCTCGGGCAGGCCGTTAATTATCCTGCCGCAGTCCTGGTCGACAGTGTTGTTGAGGGCGCTGTCGCCTTTTGTGAGAACAAACCAGCCATCCGGGGCGTGCAGCTTTGCCACAACACGGTGGACTATCGGCTGCTGCCTCCAGCCGCTGAAATAAACAACTACACTGCCTTCTTTTGTGATTTCAGTTTCTTTGCCGTTGCCGAACTGTATTTTTTGTATTTGAACGCTGCCGCTTTCCGTGCTGTAAACAGGCGTTGCAAAATCTGAAAGAGGGGCGCCGCGCAGCGCAGTGCCGGGCAATTCAACTTCCTGCCCCGCAAGGTTTTCGGGAGTTGCGCCCTGCAGCACAAGGACATCGCCCCTGTGGTACAATGGTTCCATGCTGCCGCTGAGCACAATTATCATCGGGCTTGCGGTGCCGAGCGCGATGCCGAGCGCAGTATAAATGACCCATGCGAAAACAAAAGCGCTCACGAGGTAAACAATGTCCGCAATAATCTCGTT
>JAPLVT010000030.1 GCA_026396975.1 Candidatus Iainarchaeum sp. | reverse complement strand
CCTGCTTTCTTATGAAAAAAACGCCTTCCGCGAGAATGCTGTCGATTATTTCCCTGCCTTTCTCGTTTTCCGACAGCAGCCCCAGGGCTTCTTCCGCAATTAGGGCGTTTTTTTCCGTGGCGTACAAAACCAGTTCTTTTTCTTTCGATTCCATCAGCTGCATGGGGCTACTCCTTTATTTTCTCCTTTATAGCCTCCATTTTGCTGATTATCTCCCAGATGTCTGTGCGCGTGTGGCTTGGCATGTTGATGTCGTTGCTGGTGTCGTCCAGCAGGTATATCGCAGTGCTCAAGTCCTCGACCTTAAGTTTTTTCGCGCTGGCCCGCTGCACGGCTTCCCCCATGACAGTTCGGATGTTCCTCGGAACGCTCCTGTCCTGTTCGACAGCCTGCATCAATTCAAGCAGCTGATGAATTTCCTTTCGGGTATCTTCGCTCAAGCGAGCCACCTTTTCACAATCAGCACCAAACGGAAAGCTAAATTAAGATCCACTTGGGTTGAAATCAGCAATAATTCGGTAAAGAAAAGGATTTAAAAGAAATCCCCGCAGCCTAGCCGCCATGCCTTGCAGCCTGCCCTGCAATTTAACCGGTTCTTGCAGAAGCGGCTTTCAACCTGCCGCATTGCCAGCGAATTCCGTCATCTTTTCCCGCAGCCCGCTTTCAATCCCTTCGCCCTCTACGAAAGCGTCTCCGCCGAAAGCCTTTTTGGCTGCTTCCATTTCCTCGGCGCTTGCCAGGTCAGCCTTGTTCAGCACTACAATCAGCGGAATCTGCAGCAGTTCCTTCTTTATCTCGTTGAAAAGGTTCAATTGCTTTTCCAGTTCGAAGCCGCAGTAAGTTGTGGGGTCGACAACGAAAACAACAGCCTTTGCGAGATAGCGCAGCGCTGCAATAGCCTTTCGCTCTATTTTGTTGCGCTTTTCAAGTGGCCTGTCCAGCAATCCAGGGGTATCAATCAGCCGCAGCGACCTATAATTATGTATAAGATATCCTATCTGCAGCTTCTGCGTTGTGAAAGGGTATGCCGCTATCTTTGGCTTGCTTTTTGTGAGGCGCCCGAGCAGCGTGCTTTTCCCAGTGTTTGGATAGCCCGCGATTATCACTGTCGGGGTTTCAAAGTCAACATCCGGAAGCTCCCTCATCTTTGCAGCGCTTTTGTTGTATTCCTCGATTGATTTTGAAAGGCTTTTTGCGATTGAAGCGAGCCTGCCGTAGCACGAACTGACCAGTTCCTCGGCTTTTTTCTCCTCGTCCTTCCGGACGCCCTTTATTTTGCCAATGTACTGCCTTTTCAGGGCTTCCACTATTGCGGCAGCGCTGTTCATCTGGCTAAGCGCGTGCAGCGTGGGGTTAATGTCAACTGTCGCTTCTATAAGTTCCTTGTAAAACAGGCTTATTTGCTGCATGTTGGGGAATGCCCTTGTAACGCCAAGCAGCACTTCCGCAAAATAGTCGCACGCGACCTCTGTTTTTTTTATCGCCTTTGCCTTGCTGTCACGCAATTTGTTGTGCTGCTTGCGCAGTTTTCCCGCTTCTTTCCTGGCTTTCCTGAAGGCAG
>JAPLVT010000158.1 GCA_026396975.1 Candidatus Iainarchaeum sp. | reverse complement strand
GTTCTCGTAATCAGTGCAGGTTGCGGTCAGCACCGGGTTTGTTTTTGTGGGGTTTGGAGTTGCTTCCATGTTTGAAACAGTCGGATAGTAGTTGAAGTATGCCCGAATCATGTAATTATTTGAGTCGTCAATAGTGTAATTGGTTTGGTTGTAATTGTTTGTTGATTTCTCGCTTCTCCCGCTTTTAGCGCCGTTAGTGTCGGAGCCAAGCTGGATAGTGCGTGAAGAACTGGTTTTTGTTACCCCGACATAAAAATTAGAGTCAAACTCGCGGTCTGCAATATCTATTCTCCGCCAAGCCCAGGCAGAACCGGAAGGTATTGTAAAATTTTGTGTGTTTAATACTGCGTGTGAAGAATTCATGTCATACGCGTCAATGCTTTGGCCTGTGCCCTCTCTAATGTTGGCGTCAATGCCTAACAGGATTCCCGTTCTTTCGGGCGTTATTTTTACTGCGTAACCTTTAGAATTGCTGACATTTATTATTTTTTCCCCTGAGCCGTCGTCGTATTTTATTTGGGCGCGGCTTATGTTAGCGGCAACCGGGGGAGTGTAGTAAACTGTCATGGTTATATTGTCAACAAGTGCATTTTGATCGCCGCCGCTGGTGCGCGTTGCTGATAATACAACGCCTGTTGTAGCGCTGTTTATGTTTGAAACAGTCCATGTTGTTCCCCAGAGGTCAGCCGGGCCGCCGTATGTTGCTGTTGCATCTGATGCCGGCCAATTTGTGCCTGTGGCTGCCCTGTCTGTTGAGCCTATGGTTCCGCTTTTTACCAGCCGAACCCTGTTGTCGCGGACGTTTGAAGTGCACGGGGGGCTGCTGTCTACGCAGGTTTGATGCCTTTCAACCTGTACCTCACTGCCGTCTATAGTTGAGCCGCTTGGGATATCGAAGCCAAAGTTGGTTGCCTGCAGATAATAAGTAACCTCGCTGGACGACCCAATTGTTGCTGTTGCATATGAATCATCCGAGGCTGCTGCATTGGTGGCGTTAGGCCAGGGGTTGTCCGCTCCGCTAAAAGTAACGCTGGCAAAAGTTGCGCCGTTATTCGGCCCGCTTGTATTCGCAAAAGCCCCTTGCGCAAAGAGCAAAAGAAGGAGCGATATTATCATTGCTTGTTTTGAGATTTTTGTTAAAAAAGAGTTTTTTGTTGAAAATAAACCGCGCAAGATAACCCCTCCATCTCCTTAAACTAAAATTGCAGTCAAAGACTGCCCCCCCAACCTTGTATAAAACTCCAAATAGTAAAACACTTAAATAGGTGGGTTGAGGGCTGCGTGTTCGCCTCTTCTTTATTTGATTTATAAATTGGGGCAGCGCCAGTCGCGGAGCAAAGCGTTTTGCCCTGTTTTACTTCCCGAACCTTCTTTCCCTTTCCTCAAAATCCGTGACAGCTGCCGCGAGGTCGTGCTCGCTGAATTCCGGCCAGTAGTGGTCGCAGAAGTGAAGCTCGCTGTACGCGCTCTGATAAGTGAGGAAGCCCGAAAGCCTCTGCGTGCCGCTTGTCCTCACAATGAGATCGGGGAAAACACAGCTGTAAAGGTAATTTGAGAACTCTTTTTCGCCCATTTCCGCAAGGGAGACCTTTCCCTGCTTGTAGTCTTCCGCGATTCTCTTCGCGGCATCCACAATTTCCGCTTGGCCGTTGTATCCGATCGCGAGATTTATCTGCTTTTTTCCAAAGCTGGCGGTTAATTTTTCCGCTTCCGCGATTTTCTGCTGTATTTTGCGCGGCAGCAATTGCAGCCTGCCGATAAAATTCAGGCGAATGCCCTCTTCCTCAAAAACGCTTTTTGTTTTCACTTTGTCCAGCTCTTTTTCAAACATCTTGAAAAGCAGCCGCAGCTCGAGCCTGTTGCGCTGCAGGTTTTCCAGTGAAAGAGTGTAAAAAGTGCCGGCTTTTATCTGCGGGTAATTCTTGAGCCAGCCGATTACTTCCCATGCTTTCTGCGTTCCGGCCTTGTACGCTTCCGCGTAGCTGATGCCGACCTTTCGCGCGAAACGCCTGTTGCCATCGGGGATGAAAGCGATTGAAGAAAGCATTTTGAAAAACCCTTTCCGAAACAAAGTTCCAAAAACTTTTTCCGAGACAAAGTTTGCATTATTTTTTCCGAAAACTGTTTTCAAGGCAAAATCGTGCAATACTTTATCTGATTTCTATAACGTTATATTAAGACTGCTTACTTGTTTAAAAAATTTCCCCCGGCAAAAAACTGCTGCGACTGTTCGATGATTGTAACAACGCCGGCGCAAGCGTAGCATACAGCGCTTTCCTGAACGTCTGTTCCGGGTAATAGCGCCGGCGTGGTTTCAATCCACCTTGAGCGTACATTTTTGCTGGTGCAGTCGCTGCGCCGAGCAAGCGGCTGTGCCAGCTTTTTTCACGCGGGGCAATTCTTTTAAACCGCAACACCGTTGTTATATAACGGTGTTTCTTGTGGCACCAGAAGCGCTTGACCGGGAGAAGCAGCAGAGGGTTGCGAATATTGTCGAGGATTTGCGCAAGCGGATGCTGGACCTGGACAAGCTTGGCGACAAGGTAAGGCGCGAGAGAATTTACGTTTCGCCGCAGCGCACGAAGCAGCTGCTGGAAGAAATAAAGGTGCCGCCGCTGAAACTGCTCAAGTGAAAAGAATTTTTTGCCGCAGGGTTTTTTTTGGTTTTGGGAATTTTCCGCGCTGTTCAAAATGGTTTTTATGCTCTCGAACAAAACGACCGGCAAAAAAATAATGCAGAAAGTACTGCACGCTGACACTCACTGGCTGCGCTTGAAGGGGCTGATGTTCGAGGACCAGAGGCGCTTTGATTACGCGCTTGTTTTCACGCTGCCGCGGCAGAGCATTGCCAACGCAACCATTCACATGCTATTCGTTTTCTTCCCGATCGACGTGGTTTATCTTGACAATGAGAAGAAAGTCGTTGACATCGTGCGGAAGCTGCAGCCCTTCAGCCCGTACTATGCGCCGCGCAGGCCCGCGAAATTTTTTGTCGAGCTGCCTGTGGGAAAAAGCTTAGGGGTAAAGCTTGGCGACAGGCTGGAATGGTAGGCATTCGGGCTTTTTTTTAGCGGAAGTACCGTTGTTGTGTTTTTTTCAAACGCCCGTGAGATATCTCTGCTTGCAAACCTCGCAGCAGAACCGCTGGTAAAAACAAGTGTCTTCTTTTGTGATGGCTTTTCCGCATTGCAGGCAGCGCTTTTCAGTAGGGCAAGTCGATTTCCACATTGTTTTCGGTTTGTCTTCCGCAGCCTGCTTTCCCTTGTTTCTAAGGGCAAAGCTCGGGCCGGTCTTTTCGCTTTTTCTTATGTACTTTTCAAGGTCCATTTTCCCACTTGAAGGCAAATAGTGACTGGAAAATATTCTTCTGATTAAGGAATTTAAACATATTGTTGGGCCCTGCTTTGCATTAAATGATTCCGCAAATTTATTAAAGTCGGGCTTGTGAATGCGCTCTTTTTTTGCGTGCGCTTTCATTCCGCGATTATTATGATTTCCGGAATGGATTTTATCCTAACCGCCGCAGGCGCGGCTTTTTTCGGGTTTATTGCGACAGCCACTCCGACCTGCTTGAACATTTCATTGTCCGCGGGGGAATCCCCGACTGCAATCGCTTCCCCGCTCTTTGCGCCGAACCGCTTGAGCAGCGATTTCACGGCTGCGCCTTTTGAAAAAACGTGTTTTTCCGAAACAGGCTTTGGTATAACGGCTTTTCCCGTGAACGCCCTGCCTTCGACCTCGAGAGCCGGGCTGACTATCGCATCGAACAGTTTCGGGTGGAAGCAGCCTTCAATCGCCTGCCTGAAGGCGAACGATACCACTGCTATTTTGTAGCCCATTCTTTTCAGGTAAATGATTGTTTCATTGGCAAAATGCTGCTTCGGGATTTCCGATGCCGCTTCGGCCATTTTTTCCTCTGGAATTCCGCTGAACATTCTGGCAATCCTTTTTGTGAGTTCCCTTTCGCTTATTTCGCCCGCGTTGTATTTTTTCCGTTCTTGCCCAAGCGCCTTGCCGAACCCGAGTTTTTTGGATATGAGGTCTATGCTGCTTCCCTTTACAAGTGTCCTGTCGAAATCGAATATGATAATTTTGTGTTTCTTCGAAAAGAACCCCGCGTTTTGCAGTATTGTTTTCGTTACCTCGCTTGCGGTCTCTGACAGTTGTTGTAGTGAGCGGTGCTTGTGCTCAAGCGCGCCTATGTCGGTTTCGATTACTTTCTCCTCTTTTTTTATTGAATCCAGAACTATGCCGACGTCAGCGCCCCAGCCTGTTGAAATCTCAAGCGTATTGAGGAATTCCTTCCTTGCCGCGAACTGGCCGCTCAGCGGCTGCCGAAGTTCTGTTTCCGGAAAAATAAGCTTAAGCAGCGGCTTTGCAGTTAGCTCTGTCACTCTGCCGCTTGCCCTGCCAAAGCTTGCCTTGCATAGCTTCGCCTTGTTGGAAAGTATCGGGAAAGCCAGTTCCTCGACTGCCTGCCCGCTGGCGTTCCTGAAGTCCGCATCCATGAAAACAAGCACTGAGTTCTTTGCTTCCCTGATTCCTGTCAATATCGCTTTTCCCTTTCCCATATTTTTCGC
>JAPLVT010000070.1 GCA_026396975.1 Candidatus Iainarchaeum sp. | reverse complement strand
AGCCAGAAACCCCTTATTGTGCAGGGCACATAGTTGCACAAATAGGGGGTTCGGAATCCTAATTTCTGCGCCCTTTTCGTGCAAAGCTACCAAAAACGAAAAGTATTTAAACATCATGACATTATCATGATAGTAATATGGATGCTCATGACCCAGTCAAGCAGCTGAGTGAATTATTCAGCAGCAGCGAAGCCATTAAGAGGATTTCGCCGCGCTTCAGCGAGCTAAGCCTCGACATCAAGGAGATAGCGGAATACAGCAAAGACCCGGTCTTCCTCGCGGTGCTTTTGTTCAAGCTCGCGGAGGAAAGGGACAAGACAAACAAGATGCTCGAGCAGGTCGTGGACAAATTCGACGCGATAATGCTGCGCCTGAAAACAGGCGAAACACCTGCATTTGAAGGCAGGCCTGCGGCAGTTGAAAAAACAACAGCCGATGTTCTGCCCGAGCAGGACAGGATGATACTGCACCTTGCGCAAGCCCAGGGCAGGGTAACAGCAGCCGAAATACAGAGCGAACTGGGCTATAAAGGAAAGAACGCCGCCTCACAGAGGCTCAATCGCTTATTCAGGGAAGGGCATTTAAGAAAAATGCAATCAGGGAGGAATGTATTATACTTGGCAAGGAATAATCTGATATCTCCTTAAACTCCCAACCCACCTCCTTAGCCAGGAATAAATCCTCCCCTTAAATGCCCCCTCCTTTGCCTTAAGCCTTTCTTTTTTTACGAAAAAAGAAAGCCTTGTGAAAGAAAAAAACTTGCTTCGCAAAGGCTTCGCCAAGCCTTTTTCTTTTTCCGACCTTGTGAAGCCTTTGGCTTCACGAGGCCTCGCGAAACTTTGTTTCGCAAGGAAAAGAAAAAGCCTTGTGAAAAAGAAAAACTGGTTAGAAAATCTTAGCCAAAAGAAAAAACTAATTGCTTCGCAGCGCAGTCCCGTGCGCCGCGCGCGGGGTTAAGTTTATATTTTTCTAATTCGTTTTCTTAATCACGGTTTTTCGGATGGCTATTGAAGAATTTGGCATCAAGGAGAATGTTGTCGGCAGGTCGCTAAAGGAACTGGAGAAATACGGCACTGAAGGAACAGGCTATTTCGGCAAGGTGCTGATGTCAAGCGGCGAAAGGCCTGTGCTCGGCAGCAAGGTGCTTATTGACCTGACATCGCCGCACCTCATTCTCATCTGCGGAAAAAGGGGCTATGGAAAAAGCTTCTCGATGGCCGTGCTGTTGGAGGAAATGGCGCGGCTTCCGCTGAGCATTCGCCAGCGCATAAGCGTGATAGCGATTGACACTGCCGGGATTTTTTGGAGCATAAAGGTTCCGAACAAGGAAAACGTGCAGGAGCTTGCGGAATGGGACCTCAAGCCGCAGGGCACTGAGATAAGCGTTTTGGTGCCGAGGGGAAGGCTGGAGTTCTACAAAAGCAAGGGGCTTCCTGTTGACGGCGCTTTCACCATAAAAGCAAGCGAGCTTGAGTCCGAGGAATGGCTTGCTCTTTTCAGGATGAACTGGAACCAGGCAGAGGGAGTTCTTCTTTCGCGCATTGTCGAGGAGGTAAGGGAAAAGCTCGGCACTTTTTACGGGATAGAAGACCTTATTACAGCCGTAAAACAGGATCCCGAGGCTGAAAAGGTCGCAAAGAGCGCGCTTGTGAACAAGCTGCTATTCGCCCTGCGTTGGGGGCTGATTGACAAGGAAGGCACGAAAATAAAGGATATAGTGAAGCCCGGCAAGATAACAGTCATCGATGTCAGCGCCTACAGGCAAACAATTGGCATGGAGGGCACCAAGGACATAATCGTAGCGCTTCTGGGCAAGAAACTGTTTGAGGAAAGAATGCTTTACAGAAAAGAGGAAGAAATAAAGCTGGTGAAAGGAGAAAAACGGGAGAGCGTGATGCCGATTGTGTGGATGTTCATCGACGAGGCGCACATGTTCATGCCGAAAGACGAGGACAACATCGCGCTGAAAGTCCTGCTTGAATGGGTCAGGGTGGGAAGGCAGCCGGGCCTGAGCCTTGTTCTCGCGACACAGAGGCCTGAAAAGCTGCATCCAGACGCAATCAGCCAGTGCGACCTTTTCATATCGCACAGGATGACATCGCAGCCGGACATCGCGGCTGTAAGCGCGCTGAGGCCGAGCTATATGCATCAGGGCTTCGACAAATATTATTCCGAGATGCCGAAAAGCCAGGGCTACGCGCTGATAATCGACGACAACACGGAAAAAATCTGGATGATAAAAGTAAGGCCGAGGTTCTCGTGGGACGCGGGGGTAACCGCAAGCGCTTTCTTAACTTAAGCTGTGGCTACGCCGGTTGTCCAACAAAAAACAAAATTAGCTCGCTTGCTTTTCCCAGCCGGGCTGCACTCTGTGGATAAAAATAAAGCCGTTGCTGTAAATCTTGTCGAAGCGTTTGAATTCGAGAATGCCGTAAGCTTTCTTGCCGCCGATGGCTTGCTTGTGGATGTAATCCACTTGGTTGGCCACATAGTCAATGCGGTACTTGCTGATGATGCTGTAATCCTTGTCCTCCAAGAACCTGTAGGCGTCGTCAAGCTTTTGTTGGTCGGCGTACTCCACCCGCAAATCCGCAAGTACAGCCCTTCCTGCAACAGAAGTAAGGTCGTGGCCGTACATGGGGTCGCTGAGAATCCTCGCGCTAGTGCTGGTGTTTTCCGCAACAAAAGAAATAGGTGTTGTGACAATCTCATGCACGTTCAGGTAGCTCATTCCGTACAATAGGAAGCCGTAGGCTACCATCATCAGTATCACGAGCAGGCGCTCGACAAAATTGTCCTTAAGCTTGCTTTCCGGGAAAAGGAAAGCCACCAGCAGCGCGAGGTTTGTTGCGGTTAGGATATTCCACCTGAAAACCACGGTAAGCTGCAGCACTGTGCCGAACAAAAAACCCAAGAAAAGCCTAATGGTATACGCGCCGCCTTCAATTTTTCTTCTCAACAAATCGGCGCCGAAAAACAGTGCAAGGAAGACAAGCGGCGCGGTTATGTCAATGAACCAGTAGTACAAATCGTAGTTTATGAGATAGCCCCATTCCTCTGAGCTCGCCTGGGTCGGCATGCCATAGAGCAGCAGGTTTGGCAGCAGCAGCATAAGCCCTGCTGCCCCCGCAATAACCATTGTTTTCGCCAACCGCCCCCACTCGATTTTTTTTGCCACAATAATGTAAAACAAGGGGAAGAACAGCAGCAACGGCAGTTGGACGAACGACATTATGCCGAGGAAAACCCCTGTTATTGCCGGATGCCTGCGCTTTATAATGCAGCCGAGCGCCAGGGCGAGGAGGGCGAAGGATAAAACATGGCGCGGCGAGTAGGTCATTGCGCCCAAGATGAAGCCGCTCATGCCTGTGAAGAGCGCAAGAATGGCGTTTTTCTTGTTGCTCAAGCCCAAAGCTCTTCCGAAGAAGAAAAGCGAGAAGAAAAGCAATGCGTTTGAAATCCCAAGCATCAGTGCAAAGAGCTGTGTGCCCTGCACCCCCGCAATCCAGTGCACGCCTGCTTCAAGAATGAAATAGCCAGGCGAAAAGCTATAGCTCCTGCCAAAGTAGCTCAAGTCGTCCGTTGTCGGGATGCTGTTGCTTTCATAGATAAGCGCGCCCTGCCTTTCGTAAAACTTGTTCCAATAGGTTATGTCAGTGAAAGAGAATAATTGGAAGAAAACCGGTACAATGAAAAAAAGCACCAACGCGAGCCCGATTATGGGGCTTGTTTCAAGGATATAGTCTTTGCTGAAGGTCTGGCTGAAATTTTTCCTGCAAGCAAAAGCAAGCGCTGCAACTATTACCGTAAAGCACCCAGCAACGCTGTAAAAGCTCAACAAGCCAGCGTAGTTCAAGGCAAAAACAAGGACAATCAAAACAACGAGAACGGCCCCTGTTGCAAGCGCAAGCCTTTCCGCAATATCATGCTTGCTGAACACAAAGCAGGCGAAAACCGCGAACCCAAGCACCAAAAGCAGCAGGCCGAGTGGGAATGGCAGCAGCGGCTGAGAGGGCTTTTCGAAGTAAGCGCCCGCACGCTGTTTGCCTTCAAAGAAAACCCCTACACTGTTGGCTCCCGGCTGCATTGCAACGCGTTCGCTGAACCCCTGTTCCGAAGCCGCGGGGTAAACTCTATGGTCCAGCTTTCCGTTCACAAAAATCTCAAGCGGCTTGTAGTAAGAGTCGTCAAAGTTGCGTACTGTGAATTCAACAGTGTCTTCAGCCGGTGAGAAGGAATCAACAATTGTTACAGGTGCAGGTGGTCTTTCGCTGTCAAGCTTTTCCATGTGGTAAAAAAGCGTGTTTCCCGACGCCAGAATTTCAATTAAATTGTCGCCGAGCGGCAAGGCGCTTGGGTCAAAGCAAAACAGTTTTGTTTCGTTTTCCCCGCCGACTTTCACTGTTTCGTCCAACAGCGGGATATTGCCGCTGAAAAACCTGAATTGTATTGTTTCGGTCGGAATATTGCCTGGGACAATGTAATCGATTTTTGTGCACGCCTTCTCCCCCCTGTAGAGAACTGTCTGGTATTCCTGCAACGAAAAGCTTTTTGCCGAAAAAACAACCTGCGGCGCAATGTGCCAGAACGGCACCAGAAGCACGGAAATAGAAAGCAGTGCGAAAAGTGCTGCGAATGCTTTGGCCTCGATGGAGAGTTTCGTCTGCATGCTTTCACTTAAACAAAGCGTGATAGGGGATAATATTGGTTTCCATGGGCCCGGCCGGAATTGAACCGGCGACCTCCGCCCTTTTTACCAGCATCTTATCTTGTGTGGCTTGGTAAATATAAAAAAACTATGCTCTTTTATTGAATCTGAGTATTTATCAGTTAGTGCTTTTATCAACTGCTCGGTTCCTTGTATGTTTATTGCCATTATTTCCACCCCGAATTCCGTATGGCCAGAACAGCCATCGCCGGCACAAAAAGCGCTGCAAAGGCTTTTGCCTTAGTTGAAAACTCGTGTTTATTCTATTGCGCCAATTGGCGTTGAATTTTGAATGGCAAGCGGGTTTCTTTGTAAAGCGGGTAATACGTTAATACTTCCTTTTTTCTTAAGAGATTGCCATTAAGGTGCTCACAGTACCTTACTATGTGCCTTAGGTTGGAACTGCCAACCAGCGAAAAATATTTCCTGATTTTTGCTCTGCACCTCGTGCCGGTTTCAAATTGGTTGCTCCTTATGGTGAATATGTCGGAAAGAAAATCGCTTCCTTTAAGCTGTTTGACAAGCGCGGTGTTGTGATTGCTGAAACGTATTGACAGTACTCCGCCGTCTTTCGAAACACTTCCATCAGTATCAACCAGACCTCTCAAACATGCAAAAAACAGGTTTTTTCGTGACATTATGCTTGCGGGTATGATTGTTTCTTTCTTTATCTTGTCCCCGGCTTTGAAACCAAGGCAATTTTGGAAATAATCGCAAAGTTTCTTGGAGCAAATTTCCAAGTACAACAGGTTACGCGATTTTTCTTCCCTTAGCTTCGGTCTTAAACCAAATGTTCTCTCGACTAGCCCACTCAAATATACAAAATAAGGTACGTCGAACCTTTTGTCGCCGCTGATTCTAACAAAGTAGTTTGTTAGTGTGCCGTCACCCAAATAAACCCCCGCAATTTCGGAAACATTCTCATCCACAATTGCGGGTAGAATTATCTTTTTTGTATTGTCCAACTTTGACCTCTGGCCGCCAAGGCGCCTCCAAGCATTTAGCGCTTCTTTATTGTACTTTCGCAAAAGCCCGCGTGCGCCTTTTTTGCCAGCGCGGCTCTGCCACCAATTTGCAGCAATAACCCTGTAATTGATTCCTTCAGCATTCACGTTGGGATATCTGATTAACTCCTCAAAAACTTTTAGCGGAATCGTTAAACGGCCGCTGCGGTATCCCTTTGTAGCAGAATAACTCATGCCGTTTTTATCGCAGAACTCTTTTAGGGTCTTGCCGTTCAGTATTCCTGAAAAAAGCAATTCCCTGCCATTTCTGTCGAGAACTGCCCGTTTTTTCTCCATACTAAATAGTAGAAAATTTGCTTATAACCAGTTTTTGGAAGAGTGGGTTTCCGCTAAAAAAACAAAAATTAGTGGACGGAGGGAGATTCGAACTCCCGATCTTCGCCGTTTTCAAATCCTTTTTCCCAAGGCTTTTTTCCAACAGGAAAAAAGGCTTTGTGAAGGCGATGTCATGGACCAGCTAGACCACCCGTCCAACCAAAAGCCAGCCTATCAAGATTCTTTGATGCAAAAACTTAAATAGCAAAAGGGGGGTATTCTTTACTGACCTTTTTTGAAAAGATTGTTTTTTTGCCTTTTGCCGGTGCTGCTGTTCTTTGCGGCATGCGCCTCCGCGGTTTCGATTAGTGCCGCCGATAGCGTTGCGGCTGGAAGCGTCTGGAGTGTAAGCGTTTCCCTTCCGAATGCAGGCGAATTCAATTTTGCAAAAATTTTCCTTGACGGCTCGCAGATTGCGAAGGTGAACGGCGACAGCGGGATTTATTTCCCGCCGAGCAGCGCTGACAGCAGCAGGGTGCTTTCGGCGACAGTCAGCGGCAATAACGCGAATTTTTTGCTTGCTGGTCTTTCGAGGGGAACCCACACGGTAAGCGTTAGCGTTGACGGCGGAGATTCCGTTGGCAGGGAAGTGAATTTTTTCGATGTTTTGAGCGCCGAAGAGCAGGGCTCTTTGCAATCCCAGCTGAACAGCCTGAGGGGAAGCGTCAACAGCCTTGTCGAGCAATACAATGCCCTTGAGGGAAAGGGCGGCGGAGTTCTTACAGAAGATGATAAGCAGGAATTTTTGGGCGAGCTTGGCAATGTAAAAGCCTCGATTGAAGAGATGCAGCAGCGCTTGTCGGCCGCAGAATCTGATGGTGCGGCTACAAAAGGGGAATTAGGGTTGCTTTTGGGCGATGTTGAGGCGTTGGGCGCGAAGGCCGGAGTCTCTGTGGCTGCAGCCGAAAACGCTGCCCTTGAATCATCCGAGCAGCCAACTGGATTGTTCTCATTGCCGCCTCTTGACCCGGGGCTTGAGATGGCAATGCTTGTGGTTGTAGCTGCTGCTGCCGCAATAGGGCTTATTTTCCTTAACAGGGGCGGTCTCAGCCGCAGCGGGAGCGTTTACAGCGGCAAGAGCGTTCCGGAGTTTTCATCAACTTATATTGAAGTAAAAAAGGAAATTGAAAAAGAGGAGGAGGAAGAAATGCAGGCGAAGAATCCAAAGTGGGCTTTTGATAAAAAGCCGGCAGCGGAAGAGAAAAAGCCATTCGGCATCGGCGACATTGTAAGGAAGAGATGAAACCGCTTTTTTTTTGGCGGGATAAAACTTTCTTCTTCTTTCCGAGAATTATCAAATTTTCTTTCTTTTTTTTCACCCAGTTTTTATTCTGTTAACTGAAAGTCTTCTGAAGTCTGATTCGAAAAACAGCCGTGATATTTATAAGGGATTGAGCGCAGCGAAATCCCTTGGACGTATGCTCCCTTCCGAGGAGCAGCTCGGATGCGGGAGGGAGGACTTGCACCCCCGAAGCCGCTAGGGCATCAGGCCCTAAACCTGACGGAATTGCTGCTATCCGACTCCCGCGTGGTATAAGGATGAGTGGAAGTAATTAAAGAAATTGCTTTTTTTCACTTTGTTTTTACTTCTTTTATCGTGACGTCGAACTTCGGCTTTCCCGGCTTTCCGGCCGCGCTGAAAACCATTCCCGCGCCAAGAACTATTAGGACAAATGCTACTATCATGTCCAGGTCCTGCCCGAGGATGTAAGCGCCGCTCCTGAAAGCGCCGAGGCTGCTCAATAGGAAAACAATGCTCAGCGCCACAAGTACAACGCCGTAAAAGATATACCGCGCGTCTTCGTCAAACAGCTTTGCCATGATATAATAAGCCCACTAGAGAGTATTTAAATATTTCTCAAATACGGTTAAGGAGTGAACTCGCGCAGCCTGTTCGCCCGCATTTTTTGGTGCGCAGTATTGCCGCAGCGCTTACCTTGCCATTGCGATTACGCGCAGCTTGTAATGCGCTTTCATGTACGCAATGTAGCTTACGAAAACAAGCAGCGGGGTTGCGAAGTAGTATGCGAAAGCAAGCGTTGTTTTTCCATCGAACTGGTTGACAAAGCCCTGCACAAGCGAAACAATGGAAAACCCGATTATTGTAAAGGTCAGGATGAAGTAAAGCGACGCGGAGATCTTGTACTTTGTTATCTCGCTCAAAAGCTTTTTTTTGGATGCTGCTTCTTTTGCAGGCACCCTGCTTTCAGCGGCTTTCCATTTTGCTGGCATTATTTCGCACCAATTGAATAACTGCTCTTGGAATATTTAAACCTTTATCGCCTGAAAGCGCTTGCATTATTTTTTAAAGCAAACGCGGCAAATTCTAACCTGCTTTTAAAGGGGTGGTCTGATCTGGCAGCAAGCCGGAAGCGGAATTCTGCGTAAATGCAAAGCAGTTGGCCGCGAGGGAGCACTGCAACCTTCACGGCCTCTGGAAATCAAAATAAAAAAGCGGAACTTTCCTGCGGAAAGTGCTGTTCACAGCGGCACTTCCCAATTCAAATTTTCAAACAGACCTTTTCCGTATTGGCTATTTCAGTACTTTCCCTGTTTTCATATGCCACATGTAGAGATCGAGCTCTGCAGGGCTCATTCCAAGTGCCTTGGCAATCCCCCTGAATTTTTCCTCTATGCCAAGGTATTTCTTTTTGTTAAGGCTCTTCGGGCGCTCGCTTATGAAGCCGTGCTGCTGCATCAGCCCCAGGATATGCCTGTCCAAAATCGCCAGCGAAGTATAGCCGACGTTGCGCAAAAAGTGCGATGCTTCCTTGTAGCCCAGCCCCTTGACATTTCGCACCAGCCATTCGCGCGCGCCTTCCTCGCCGCTCTCGCGCACTATTTGTTGGACAATTTCCTTCACGTTTGCGTGCTTCCGCGCTTCCACAATGAACCTCGCCTTGTTGTTGTAGAACCTGTGCTTGTTCCTGAGGATGCATTGCCGCAGCTCTTTCTCGCCGTGCTCCTTAAAGCCGCTTGAGCCGAGCTCGCACTGGATGTTTATTGCTGTGGCAGCCTTGCTGTTCGCTGTCAGGATGCAAAAGCAAAGCTCGCTGAACCATTCGGGAGCGCCCTTGCTTTCGAATGCGCTGAATTCGCGCAGCCGCGCTTCAACCTGCCTGCGCACCGGGCTTTTTTGCAGAAGTTTTATTTCCTTTAGCAACTGATTCATAATACGCGCCTTCTAAAACCTGAAAATAATTTTTTTTAATTCAAGCACCCTGTTTCCCCTTATCCCGACCCTTTCGGAGCGCAACAAACTGATTTTCTTTCCAGCGCCTTTCGCGTATCCCCCGATGCTTCCATCGCTCTTCACTACCCTGTGGCACGGCACCTGCGGCGCGCGCGGATTTTTGCCGCACGCGTTGCCAACAGCCCTCGCACCCCCGGGTTTCCCGAGCGCTGCGGCAATCCGCTTGTACGTTGTTACCCTGCCCCGCGGTATTTTGCGCAGCAGCCGCCATACGGCTTCGTCAAATGCTTTCGGCAATTTTTTCACTTTTTTTGCTTGTACAGCCCGTTCTTTTTGATGTAATCGAGCACTTTCGCGCCAACCAATTCGCCCGCATCCTTGCCTTTCTCAAGCTTTTCGCGCACTGCAGTGCTGCTCAGCGGCACTCTCGGAGCGTCCCACAGGACCGCGCAGGTACCTTTTTCTTCGGAAAGGAGGCTGCTTTCAACGCCACCGAATCCCGGTTCCGGGACAATTATGATTTTTAATTTTTCCAGAATCTGCTT
>JAPLVT010000101.1 GCA_026396975.1 Candidatus Iainarchaeum sp. | reverse complement strand
GAGGCTGTATTCCGCTTTCCAGCCGAGTTTTTTTGCGGATTTTGCTGTGGAAAGAATCTCGCAGCCGGGCTTTTCTTCGCCCCGAAATTTTATGCCTGCATTGCTCCCCGCGAGCCTTATTATTTCTTCGGCTACTTCCTTTACGGAGCGGGCTTTGCCGGTGCCGATGTTGAATGGCTCGGCGTCCATTCCCTTTGCGAGCATTTTTTCGCCAATCGCAATAAGGCCGTTGGCAACATCCCCCACAAAAACAAAATCGAATTTGCTTTCGCCTGTGCCGTTAACGCACAGGCTTTCCCCGAGCAGTGCCGACCTTATCGCGCCGGGCACGAGCCTCTCAAACTTAAAGTCTCCCCAGCCGTACACATTGCCGAGCCTTGCAATTGCGGCATTCAGCCCGAAGCTTGTGCCGTTCAATGGCCGGCTTTCCCTGAAGCCTTTTTTTGTGGTGCCGCCGTAAGCCTTGACGCTTGAGGCAAAGCAAACCGCAGCGCCGGAATTCCTTGCGGCTTCAAGGACCTTTACGGTTGAGATTACATTCGTGTCCACTGTTTCAAACAAATTTTGCATTGCTGTTTTTGTGCTGGAAACAGCCGCAAGGTGAAAGCAAATCTCGGGCTTTTTTTCCAGGAAAACTTCTTTCAGCGCGCCGGAATCGCGAATGTCAAGGGATTCGATTGAAAGCCTGCTTTCCATCCCCTGCAGCTTCAGGCTTTCCGTGCCGCCATGGACTGTTGCGGTTATGCTGGCGCCTTTTTCCAGCAGGCCTTTGCAAAGCCAGCCGCCGATGAAACTTGGTTGATAAAATGAAGGACAGCAGGAAAAAGGTTCTTTTGCTATTGCCGCAGCCGCACCCGGAAAACATTAATCCGGGGCTGCCTCTCGCGCTTCTTACCGCCGCGTCAATGATTGACAGGAAACTCTTTGACGTGAGAATATACAGCGCGACCCCAAAATACAATTACGTAAAGAGGATAATGCATGACCTTGACAACGCGTTGTGCCTTGCGGTCGGCTGCCTTACTGGCTGCCAGATAAGATACGCCATTGATGTGATAAAAAAAGTGAAAGAAATCAACCCCGGGCTGCCGATTATCTGGGGCGGCTGGCACGCGTCCATTCTTCCCGAGCAAACCCTTGAGAGCGAATACGCGGACATTGTTGTCATCGGCCAGGGCGAGAGGACAACAGCCGAGCTTGTTGAAAGGCTTGCTTCCGGCAAATCGCTGCGCGGGTTGCAGGGCATTTTCTTCAAGGACGAGAACGGCGCGATAGTAAAGAACGAGCCTCGGCCTTTTGAGGACCTGAATAATTTCCCGCCCATGCCGTTCGATTTGGTTGACGTTGAGGATTTTGTAACGGAAAGGGACGGTCTGAGATGCATTGGTTATGTGAGCAGCCAGGGCTGCCCTTACAATTGCGCTTTCTGCGCCGACCCGCTTGTCTACAAAAGGCGCTGGAGCGGTGTAAATGCCAAAAGGGTTGTTGACGATTTCCAGTTCCTTGCGGAAAAGCACAACATCGGGCTTTTTGTCCTAGCCGACCAGAACTTTTTCATCGACACGCGCAGGGTAAAGGAAATGTGCGATGAAATGATCAGGAGAAAGCTGAACGTCAAGTGGGGCAGGGTCAACGGCAGGTCAAGGGAGCTGTCAAAAATGGACGAGGCAATATGGCGGGCCGTTAAGGAAAGCGGCTGCACTGACATTTTTGTCGGGGCGGAATCAGGCCTGCAGGAAGGCCTTGACTTGGTTAACAAGATGTCTTCAACCGAAGAAACAGTAAAGGTGATTCAGCTCGCGAGAAAATACGGGATTGAGGTTGCGCCGTGTTTCATAGTGGGGTTGCCGTTCAACGCCTATGACAATGCAAAGACCGAAAAGCAGAGAATGGAAATAGTGGAGAGGGAATTGAACGCGATTTTTGACCTGCTGGACAAATGCTATCCCATAAAGGATTACCTTGAAATTCCTATTAGGATTTACACGCCTTACCCTGGCAACCCTCTTTTTGAGAGGAGCAAGCAGCTCGGCTTCAAGCCGCCGCAGCGCCTTGAGGAATGGGCTGACTTCGACATGTTCGGCAGGAACATCCCATGGCTGTCGAAAAAAATACACGGGGTCGCAATACAGCTGCAGGACTTTGTTTTCCCTTACGCGAGCGACAAATACATGCTGAGGCACAGCAGGCGCTTCAAGCCTGTTCACTGGATTTTCCACAAAACAGCGCTGTTCAGGTGGAAGCACAAGTTCTTCTCTTTCCCGGTCGAGCACAGGATGCTCGTCCTCTTCAGGCGGGCGCGCGGAAAGCTAAGCGGCAGGATAAGTTGAAAAGCATGCTTCGGGCACAGGGCAAGCTTGCGGGCAGAATAACTTGGCAGGCAATCTTCGGCGAGCCGTCATGATCGGCGGCAGGATAAGTTAATTAGGCGCTGGTCACAAAAGCAGTGTCCCGAATTTGACGCTTCCGAGCAGCCTGAAAAACTTTATTACGATAGCGTAGCATACGCCGCCCGCAACAATCATCGCCTTGTGGAAAGCCGTTTTGTTCTCAACCAGCCTCATTCCCCTCGGCGAGCTCAGCACCCAATTGCCGGGCTTAATCCATGTCCCTGCAACCGCCCGGAAATCCTTTTTCGGGTTCACAATAAAGCCCAGCTTTACGTCAAAAAATTCTGAAGCGAGCTTCCTGTGCTTTTTGAAAAGAAGCGCGTCATTCTGGTGGTAGTTCAGCCTCTTGAAAATATAGCCGAGCATCCCAAGGAATCCCTTCGGCGCGATCTCCGAGTGGTCATGGAAATAGCCGAGCTCTTGCAGCCTCTTGTACTTGTAGCCGAGTTCCATAATGCTGAACGTGACATCAGTGTCTTCCCTGTAATAGCAGTACCTCTCGTCATAGCCGCCGACTTTCTCAAGCAGCTCTTTCCTGAACGCGGTTGACGTTCCGCCGTAGTCGCCAAAGCTGCTGATTACGCCGACATTCGGGTCTTTGAAGCCCGCAACCAGATAGCGCAGCCATCCTTTTTCCGGCACGCAGTCGTGGTCCATGTTCACAAGTATTGGGTAGCGCGCTATCCGGATGCCCGCGTTGCGCGCCTTGCAAACACCCCTGTTTTTTTCAAAGTTTATTATCCTGATTTTTCTCGTTTCGCCGAAATCCCTTCGCAGCATTTCCGCTGTGCCGTCGCTGCTCCCGTCGTTGACAACTATTATTTCGTAATCGTTGGGGTATTGCTGCTCCGCCATCGCGTGGAGCGCCCTGCGCAGCACAGCCCTGTTGTTGTAAGTGGGCACAACAATGCTTGCTTTTGGAAATTTTTCCGCCATCAAACCGCCTTTTCCGCTTTCGCCGGGTGCTATTTTTTTTCTGGCCATCACGCCGCCCTCTTGCCGAGCAGTTCACTGTAAATCCTTTCAAGCCTGTCAACGCTTGCCTTTATGCTGTACATTTTTTCAACCCTGCTCCTCGCTTTTTTCCCAAGGGCTTCCCTGAATTTTTTGTCCTCGATCAGCCTCAAAATTCCCGCTGCCATGGCTTTTTTGTCATATGGCTTCACAACCAGCGCGGCGTCGCCGACAAAATTGCGCACGTTGCCGATGTCAGTAACTACACAAGCCTTTCCCATCGCCATGTACTCGAGAAGCGAAATAGACGTCGAGAACTCGTAAACATAGCCGTGCGGCGCGATTTCCGTTGCAGCCCAGACCTCCCTGCATTTCTCGGGCTTTATCGCGCCTGCAAGCTCGACGCATTTGCCCAGCCCTTCTTTTTGCACCGCTTCTTCCAGAACGTGCTTTTCTGTGCCGTCACCGAAAATAACATACTTGTACTCTGGATGCCTGCTGTTCACTTCGCGCATAGCCTTTACAACATACTCAAGCCCTTTCACGTTTGTCCCCCAAAGCGTCTTTATCGAAGTTATCAGGTGCCTGCCGTATTTCTTGTTTATCGCGCTGCCGTCCGCGTTAACGGGGTAATGCTCAAGGTTTATGGCAGCCGGCATAATCTCTATCTTTCGTTCCGCGACCCCCCAGGGCATGAGGAATTTTTTCTTCATCTGCTCGGTCCAGACCACAAGCCTGTCGTAGTTCAGCCTCGGCAGGAAAACCCGCTCGGTGAAATGGATGAATTTTGTGTGAAGGTTCACGTTCTGCGAGCTGATAAGCTCTATGAGCAGCACGTGAGGCACGCGCAGCTTCCTCTTCAGCAAGTGCCCTATTATCCCCATCATGCTGTTGCTGTGGCTCTGGATAATGTCGGGCCTGAACCGCATCGCGGTCGCAAGCGCTTTTCCATAAAAAAACGGCCCCTCAAATTTCCATAACGCGTGGTGGCCGAACCGCGGCAGGAAAACCATTTCGGCGCCCTTCACATTATAGGGCACGGGCGTGCAGACCATTACCTTATGCCCGCGCTTTATCAGTTCCCTGATTAGGTCGCGCGTGTATATCTCGCTTCCGCCCGAGTCCCCGAGGACACTTGTGATATAGAATATTTTCATGTTAGTCGACCAAAAAAGAATCAATAAAGCAAAAGAATCAAACAAGCCCTTTTTT
>JAPLVT010000097.1 GCA_026396975.1 Candidatus Iainarchaeum sp. | reverse complement strand
TTTGAGGAAATCGGAAAGCTTAGCCCGATGCAGCAGTACGCCATGGACCTTTGCACTGTACCCGCGAACCTTGCGGGCCTGCCGCACATCAGCGTTCCGACCGGAAAGCAGGGAAAAATGCCGGTAGGGCTTATGTTTACCGCCGACCACCTGCAGGAAGAGAAGCTAATAAATGGCGCTCTCGCGCTGGAGGCTGCGTTGAAATGAGCAAAGAACTGGACCTGGCTGTAAAGGCCGCCGAAAAAGCCGGCAAGATTTCAATGCGCTTTTTCAGGAACAACCCCGCCGTTGAGAAGAAGCAGGACAACAGCCCTGTTACTATTGCGGACAAGCAATGTGAGCGGGTGATTGTTGAAACAATCAGGAAAGGGTTTCCGTCCCACGGCTTTCTTGGGGAAGAGTTTGGTGCGCAGAATCCCGGGGGCGAGTTCACCTGGATTATTGACCCGATTGACGGGACCAAAAATTTCGCTAGGGGCTTGCCTGATTTTGGTATTTCAATTGCGCTCCGCAAGGGAAGCCAACTGGCTCTCGGAGTAATGTTATTGCCCGTAACCGGGGAGATTTACACGGCAGAGAAATGCAAGGGTGCGCGGCTGGACGGAAAAAGGATTCATGTGTCAAATGTAAGCACGCTGGAAGAAGCGGTTGTTTACTTTGACGTAAGCAGGACATTTATAAGAAACGAGATAAACTGGTCGAACAGCCTTGCCATTTACAGAAAAGCATATGCTATCAGAGTAAGCGGCGGCCTGCAGCAGATGGGCGAAGTCGCGTGCGGAAGGGCCGATGCCTATATCGGGCCGCATCTAAATGCATGGGACATTGCAGCAGGCAAGATAATAATCGAGGAAGCCGGCGGAAGGCTCACAGACTTTGCCGGTACGGATTCGCTTGACACCGGGAATTGCGTCGCATCAAACGGCCTGCTGCATGATGAAATCTTAAGGGAGCTGAACAGGAAATGAAGCAAAGCAGGGAGCTGCTGGTCGCTGTCGCTGCAGCCAAAGAGGCCGGCAAGGCAATAATGCGCTACTACGGCGATTCTTGCAAAATTAGGATGAAGAGCGAGAGGCAGGGCATTGTCACGGAAGCGGATATTGCGGCCGAGCAAAAAATCAAAGGCAGTATACTCAACGCTTTCCCAAACGCTGCGATTCTTTCCGAAGAGGATGAACAGCAACCCGCTGGTAGAGATTTTTTATGGATTGTAGACCCGCTTGACGGCACGCTGAATTTTTCAAGGAGAATCAAGAGCTTTACTGTTTCAATTGCGCTCTGGAAGCAAGGTAGAGTGGTTCTCGGTGTTGTTTTAAACCCAGCAACAAAAGACTTGTTTTGCGCTGAAATCGAAAAGGGTGCTTTCCTCAACGGCAAAAGAATAAAAGTTTCAAGTGTTCCATCTTTGGGCGAGAGCATAATAGACATAGGATTGCCTGATAGGGAAGATGCTAGGAAACGCGACTACGAGATGCTGCAAAAAGTCTTTCCTTACCTGAATAGCTTCAGGGCGCTCGGTTCTGCTGCGCTGCAGCTCTCTCTGGTTGCAGCCGGTTCGCTTGACGCGTTCCTTGAGGTTGACCTGCATCCCTGGGATGTCGCAGCGGGCGTGCTTCTAATCGAGGAGGCCGGCGGAATAGTGACGAATGAGAAAGGTGAACGTTTTGACATATTCAGGGACGCTGTTCTTGTTGCGAGCAACAGGGCAATCCACGATACGCTCATCAGGAGGCTGAACACACCATGAAACTGACTGTCCTTGGCAGCGGCACGCTTGTTTCCGGGCCTGAAAGGGCAACAACTGGTTTTGCCCTTGAAATTGGCGGGCAGCCAATCGTGGTAGACCTCGGTTTCGGCTGCTTCAAGAACATGCAGCGTGCTGGAATAGACTTTTCAAAGGTCAACAATCTTTTTTTCACGCATTTCGAGCACCCAGACCACGTGAATGATTTGAGCGCTTTCATTTTCGCGAGAAAAGGCCTTATCGACCTCGGCTATGGCAGCCCTGTGCAGGTAAACATCTTCGGCGGGTCGGGCTTCAAGGGCTTTGTCGAAACGCTTCTTGACGCATACCCTTCCCTGAAAAAACTTCCTTTCAAGCTGACGGCTTCGGACCTTGAGCCTTATGGCTCGAAAAAGTTCGGGGAATTCTCCCTTAAAACAAAGCCAATGAGCCATGCCCCAAGCAGCATCGGAATGCGCTTTGAAGCAGGGCGAAAGTCAGTTGTTTTCTCTGGAGACACAGAGGCCAACGAAAACCTTGTCGAACTTTCAAAGGGAGCAGACCTTCTTGTCCTTGAGTGTAATTATGGGAAAGAGCCTCCAAAGTTCAGCCACCTTAACGCAGAGATTGCCGGCGGGATTGCCGCAAGGGCAAAGGCAAAGGCGATTTTGCTTTCCCACCTTCTGCCGGAAACCGAAAAGCAAGACCTTAAAAAAATTGCCGCCAAAAAATTTTCCGGAAAAATCTTGCTGGCGAAGGACCTTCTGGAGGTGAATGTCTGATGGGCGCTGAGGTTGTCCCTGGAATGGCATGGGCAAAGGCTTTCCTCGAGAGCAAGGGAGCGATATTTCGCTGTGTAGAACACGAGGCTGTTACAAAGCCTGTTGACAGCGCGCGCGTCAGGGGAGTGCAATTGCACCAGATTGCCAAGGCGCTTGTTTACCTGGTTGACGGAAAGCCGCTTCTTGTCGTGCTCCCGGGTGATTTGGAGGTTGACGAGCTGAAGCTGCGCAAGGCGAGCGGCGCGAAAGAGGTAAAGCTTGCTTCTCCCGCGGATGTAAAGAAGCACACTGGTTGCGAGGTCGGCCTGGTGCCGCCTGTCATAACCGGCATCGGGAAAATTGTCGACAAGGCATTGCTCGGCAACGAAGAGGTTTCCTTCAACGCCGGCATCGCTACTGCCGGAATAATAATTTGCGGAAGAGCCGAATACCGCGTGCTGCCCGATTTGCCTGGGTCACCCCGGCAGCAAGCCTGCGCTAAACGCAAAGGCATTGTTGTTCGCGGTCAAGGTTGCTCTTGCGCTCGGTTGCAGGGTCAACAATGAATTCTTTTTTTCGCGCAAGACTTACTTTTACCCAGACATGGCGAAGAATTTCCAGATTTCGCAGTTCGAGATACCGATAGGCACCGGCGGGGCGGTGAATTTGCCTTCGGGGAAAAAGGTTCGCATAAGGCGCGTGCATTTGGAGGAGGATCCGGCTGCGCTTGTTCACACAAGCGGCGTGGGCGAGAGCAATTATTGCCTTGTTGATTACAACAGGAGCGGCGTGCCGCTTGTGGAGATTGTCACCGACCCGGATATGGATAGCCCGGATGATGCGCGCCAATTTTTGGACCAGTTGACGACAATTCTTGCTTATTTGAAAGTTTATTCGGCTGCAACAGGAACCCTAAAGGCAGACACAAATGTAAGCGTTTACGGCCATTCGCGGGTGGAAGTGAAGAACGTAAACGGCAAGAAAGCCGTTGAGAAGGCGCTTGTGTATGAAATCGCGCGGCAGAAAAACCTGCTGCTGCACGAGCGGGAGATCGTCAGGGAGACAAGAGCCTTCGATGAGAAGACACAGTCCACAAAAAGCCTGCGCACGAAGGAAACAGAAGAGGATTACGGTTTCATTTTCGAGCCTGACCTTACTGCAATTGTTCTGAGCGATGCGGAGATTGAAAAAATGAAACGCGAACTGCCGGAATTGCACGAGAGCAAGGCAAAGCGGTTTGTAGGTGAGTTCGGTTTGGACGAATACACTGCGAATGTTATTGCACGGAATTACAGCCTCTCAAGGGTTTTTGCGGAGGTTGTAGAAAAGGGCAGGGTCGACCCGAAGGTTGCAGCAAAATTCCTTTCGCGCGAACTGATGGCCGTCGTCAACAGGAGCGGTCTTGAATTGGATGCGATTGAATTGGATCCCGGGGAGGTCGCTTCTCTGCTAAATCTTTTTGTCGGGGGCAAGATAACCGAAAAGGTTGCAAAGGAAGCGATTATAGCCTACCTTACAAAGGGCACCAAGCCGACTGTTTTCATCGAGAAGCACGGCTTGGCGAAGGACATGGGCGGAGCAGAAATAGAGAAAGCAGTCGAGAGCGTGCTAGGGGCGCACCCTGGCGCAGTAGCTGACATCAAAGCCGGAAAGGCGAAGACAATGAACTTTTTGGTTGGCCAGGTAATGCGCCTTACCAAAGCAAAAGCCGACGCGCGCGCAGTGCAATCGCTGATTGAGAAAAAGGTCAAGGGTGCCAAAAAGTGATTTCGGAATTTGCAGTAAAGTCCGCCAAGCGCGTTGAGCTCATTGACGTTACAAAGCAGGTTCAAAGCGCTGTTGCAAAAAGCAAGGTAATGGAAGGGTTGTGCATTGTTTATTGCCCGCACACGACAGCCGCAATTACAATTAACGAGAATGCAGACCCTGCTGTACAGACGGACATAATTGAAAAGCTGAACGAGCTTGTTCCGCCGGACGCGGGCTATTCCCACACTGAAGGGAACGCGGACGCGCACATCAAAGCGGCTGTCATTGGCAACTGCAGGGTAGTGCTTGTTCGCGGCGGAAAGCTGTTGCTTGGCGCCTGGGAAGGTATCTTTTTCTGCGAGTTCGACGGCCCGAGGGAAAGGCGGCTGCTTGTCCTTGTGAAATAATTTTCGTTATCGGCTTCCCGCGCGTTATTCCCGCTTCAATTGTCCGCATTCGATTTTTGTACTACGCCCGTGATTGTACCAAAATGGCTTTATAAATCACCCGCGGCAATTTAGTACAGTGAGCAATTAACCTCCTATGGTTTTGAATCACCCCAACCAATGGCAATCAATGTTTTGTTTCACCTCGTTTTGATTGCCATTTTATTTTTCTTTTTTTTTCGCGGCAGCAAAAAGTATATTAAGCAGGTTTTAGCAAAGAATAATCAAAAGGTGGTTTGTACCAATGGCTTTCTGGGATTTTCTAAGGCCAATTTCTGACCAGGCAGTGGCAATCGATCTCGTGACAAGGGCAATAGTGCTTTTGCTCTCGCTCGCAATGCTCGCGATAGCGTTGCTCGCGTACAGGAAGAGCAAGAGCGGCAAGGCTTTGTTTGTTTCAATTGCCTTTGCGCTGTTCGCAATAAAGTGGGTTTTAAAGGTCGTCGACCTTTTCGTGAGCCCGGGCGAGTTCTTCAGCAGGCCTGCCGAAAACGCCATGGAACTGCTTATCCTGGGCAGCTTGTTCGTAGCGATATTCCGAAAGTAGTGCGCCGCCGGTTCAAAGCGGGGTTTTGCTGGATGCAGGATGAGCAGTTGAGCGAAGCGTTGGCTCTTGACGCGAGAAACAAGATTTACCGCACGATTAAGAGAAACCCCGGCCTGCATTTCAGGGAGCTGCAGAGGCGCGCAAAAATCGCCACAGGCAGCCTGCAGTACCACATCGGCTTTTTGCAGAAAAGGTATCTGATAAGAGCGGAAAAGAAGGGTAAGTTTGTCCGCTATTACAGCACGCGCGGGCCGCAGTTGGGCGAGGACGAGCAGATAATGGCTCTGCTCCGCCAGGAAAGCCTGCGCAAAATAGTCCTTTTTCTCTTGACAAAAAAGCGCGCCAACAACGAGGGGCTTGCGACCGCAGTTGGGCTGAGCCCGAGCACTGTCAGCTGGCACATGAGGCAATTGCTGCAATCACAGCTGGTTGAAAAAAGGCGCGTGGGGAGAAAAACCTTCTTTTACATCAGCGAGCCCGAGCGCACAATTGCTTTGCTGCGCGCCCACAGGAGAAGCTTTTTGGACGAAATGGTCAACGGCTTCATAGCAATGTGGGACGAGCTCAACCCGCCGATTGTTGCGGAAAAAAAGAATTAAAATGGGAATGCCCTTCTTTGAACCATATAGCTTCCGGCTTATTTTTCGAGAAGTCTCATCACCTCCAATGAATCGAATTTTTTCTTAGGACTCGAATTTTCTCGGCTTAAATCTTTCCACGCCTAAATGCTACTTTTTGGTGGAAAGAATTTAATGCCTCCAAAATTCGCAAGGCGTCCACGAAAAAATTCGTCTAAACTTGGAGGTGATTCGATGGATTTTTCGCAAAAACTTTCCGAAACAAAAGGCAACCCATTTGGGGAAGGAATCCCACTCTCCGTTTTGGTTGCAAACATGAAAGGAGAGGGCTTCCTATGAACGGAAGCCCGCTCTTCCAAAACCGCTTTAAAAGCCAAAAGCGGGAATATGTTATGCAAGACTGCAGGCTGCGGTTTGTTGAGGGGAAACAGAGGAAATTTCTGGAAACTGTTATTCAAAAAGAGTTCAAGCACCTCAACGGCTTTGTACTATTTATTGGATATTCAAGAAGGGCGGTCTTTCACTGGCGCAAGGAACAACTGCTTTTACCAAAAAGCGTTTTTGAAAAAATTTATAATTCATTTCCGGAGTACAACTGGTTTAGGCAATTTATATTGGAGGAATTGCCTGTAAATTGGGGCGCTGCCAAGGGGCGGCAAGCGAGCGCCTTGAACATGAAACGTATTCAAAATAAAATGAAAGATGCTGTGTTAAACTGTGATACCGCTGGTTTGAGGGCCTGCCTTAACTCTGTTAAAAAACACAAAGCGGACAACAAAACAATCCCGCCCCTGCCGGAACTGTCTGCTGAAAAATCCTATCCCTTGCTTGATACTTCAGGGGTTGCATTCAGCAGAAAAGATTTGGTTAAGCGCATAATTTTACCGCGTGAGCTTTCTATTGACTTGTGTTATGTTGTCGGTGCGCATATTGGGGATGGTTCAATGAATATTTACCATGACCACAGAAAAACCGACTATTACTATAAATGCGGTGGGCACCAGACCAACGACAAATATTGGTATGACCATGTTTTGGTTCCGTTAAAAAACAAATTGTTCAACCTGCAATTAAGCGCCAAAGATTTCTCTGATGGCACATACGCAATTCAATTCAGGTCAAAAGCAATCGTTTGCTTCTACCACGAATGCATTGGTCTGCCGCTTGGAAACAAGTGCGAAAAAGCAGACATTCCAAAAATAATTCTCAACGCGGGCTTGCCATGCGCTCTTTCTTGCATTAGCGGGATATTCGACACTGACTTTACCATAACGTTCAAAAACAAGAACAACACCGTCCACGCGTATCCGCTTATAGAGCTAAAAACCAAAAGCGCTTGCTTAGTTAAAACGATTTCCAAAATTTTGGATTGTGCGCAGATTCCACATTCAATAAGTGATTGTTCGAGGTTTGATAAAAGATTTGGCAAAATTATCGAATCGCATTCCCTAACAATAAGTGGCCGAGCAAATATCGCCCGCTGGTTTGATATAGTTGGCTCAAGAAACCCGAATTATTTGTCAAAATACCTCATCTGGAAAAAATTTGGTTTCTGCCCGCCACACCTGAATTACCCCCAACGAAAAGAAATACTTGACGGAATCAAAAACCCATTAGAATTCTATAATGCGCCCGACCGGATTTGAACCGGTCACCTTCCGGTATCCCCCATCTTTAGAAGATGTTATCAGCCGGATGCTCTACCAGGCTAAGCTACGGGCGCTTAACAAAATTGACTTTAAAAACGGTTTTAAAGCCGTTTAATTAATAACTTCTTATACCCTAACTTTTTTAAATTCAGTTAGGAACAGCCCCGTCGTCTGACAACCTTTTTCCTGCGGGAG
>JAPLVT010000008.1 GCA_026396975.1 Candidatus Iainarchaeum sp. | reverse complement strand
ATAATCGCGGCTGTCGGAACAGGAGTCGACGACCAGATTGTGATAACATACGAGCTTTTGAAGGGCAGGAAGGGCGAAGGCGAAGAGGCAGAAAGCGGCAGTTATGTCACCAAGATGAAAAGGGCTTTTTTCATTGTCGTGGCATCGGCTGCCACAATGATTGCCGCCATGAGCCCGCTCATTCTAATAGGGTTCGGGCTTGGAAAGCTTGTGGGCTTTGCGATAACCACAATTGTCGGCATTCTTGTGGGAGTCCTGATAACCAGGCCCGCGTTCGGGGAAATAGCCGGCTGGGTCATGGGAAAAAGGTAAAGTGTTATTCCTGAATCTGCTTTCCAGCAGCCCGATTTCGCCCCGATTTTCCTGAACCGTCAAAGCATTTCTGCGAAGCTTTCCGTGCCCGCGATTTTCTTTGTGAGACAATACCAGATGGCAAAAATCGCGCCAGCCATCAAAAACCAGGTGGCTGTGTGCGCTGCTTCCGCGCTTCCAGCGCCGAAATCCATTGCCCAAAGCAGCACGAAATAAAGCCTCGCGAGATTCACAATGAAAAGCGCTGCTGCGCCGCCTAGCGCGAGCGCGATTTTTTTGCGCAGCCCTGGCCTCCGCAGGCTGAAAACTATTGCCGCCAAAACGCTTCCGCTCATAAGCCCGCTGCAGTTCTGGCCTATCAGCAGCGAAAAGCCGCTGAAAATTATCTCATTGCCGCTGCTTTGCAGGCCGAGCGCGCCTGCTTCCGTTGCCGCAATCCACTGCAGCAGCGGGCCGAGCGGCGCCGCGAGCAGCAGCGCCTGCAGCGCCCCATAAATAACAAAGAATTTTGCGAGGAACAGCGCGGCTTTTTTCCCGAAATTTTTTTTGCTTGGGGCAGCTGTTTTTTTCACGGTTCGCTTTCCACGGGCTTTCTTCTTCCGCACTTTTTCACCAGGGCACTTTTTTTATTTTCACCATAAAAGCGAGCCTGTTGCTTATCACGTGCGAAAGCATTGTGAATGCAAACAGGAAGAGGACTTCCAGCGGCGCCGGCAGCATGAGAATCCCGCCAACCGCGAATCCCCCTGCTACAAAGTCAAGCTGGTCGAGCAGGAAAACGCTTTTTCCCCTCTCGAATCCCGCGCGCCTTTTTATGAAACTGCCCGCAAAATCGCCCGCGACAGCGCCGACCGCGAGCAGTGTGCCGTAGAGCGCGTAGTTTGCGTTTAGGAAAACGCCTGTTTCCGGAAAAACAAGGCTTAATGCGAGCGCTGCGGCGGCTGCCGCCAGTATGCCGCCTGCGGTTCCCCTGAATGTTTTTCCGTCGCCGAGCCAGCGCTTTCCGTCAATGAATTTTTTGCCGAAGTCAACTGGCTTTTTGCCGCCCAGCACCAAAGCCATGCCGTTGCAGATGTAAAGCGGTATCGCCATCAGGCTCACCCTGACAACAAATTCAACGAGTTCCATCAAGTTGCTCACTTGGTCGAATTTAATAATCGTTAAATTCAAATTCAACTGTTTTGTTCAATCCGTTCGCTTGGCTGAATTTTGTACTCATTCAGGTTAAATCTGTTTTAAAAATAGTGCCCTCGGTGGGGTGCCTTATTGGGCGGAAAAAAGGCCCTTTGCGGTTGGGTTCATATCGCAGTCAAGGCGAAGCATAAAAGCACGCCCGCCGCAGTCCCAAGCAGGTTTACCTCGGTGTTGTTCATCTTTTTTTCCCTTTCAAAGACTGCCCCGAAAAAACTGTCCACAATGCAGCCAAAAAACCCGCTCAGCATTATCGCAAAGAACAGGAAAACATTGTTGAAGAGGAAAAAATGCGGTGCGGCGATTATTGCGGCGCCAGCTAGCGAAGCGTACATTCCGAGCGGCGTAACCCCGCCGTCAGTGCCGTGGGGGACTTTTTCCAGCGTTGTTATAAGCAGCGGCTTTCTTTTGCTAAGCAGTCCGATTTCGCTGCTGAAGGTGTCCGCAAGCGCGACCGCAAGCCCCGCGAAAAAGCCTGTTGGGAACCCGAAAAGCAGGGCTGCTACTGCAGGCCCGGCGTTGCCGAAAATATTGCCTGTTGTGCGCGTTTCGTGCTTTTTGTACTTCTTTTCCTGGGCGATTGTTGTTCCGGCTTCAGCCACAGCGAAAAACAGCACTGCGAGGAAAAAATACTCGATGTTGCCCCTCCAAAAGATGAGTATGCCGACAATGTTCGCTACAAGCACTCCCTCAAAGTCCAAAAGCTTTTTCTTGAAGGAGATAACGGAAAAAATGAGCAGTATCGCAAGAATTAGCATTACCTGCAAGCCGAAATCCATGTCAAAAACCACCCACTAAAATAGGTGGATTGTTAAGTGGTTTCCTTGTGAAACCAAACGGTTTCACGCGGCCTCGCAAAACGCAAGTTTTGCAAGGTTGACACACGTATTCCACCCCATACCACCGGTTTAAACCGGTGGAATACATTGTTTCAACCATTCAAACTGCCTCTGCAGTTTTCATGCCTGGGCGGCGTCTTCGCTCTGTTCGGGCTGCCCAGCTTCAGGCTTGGCAGGCTCCAAATCTGCCCCTCGCCCCACGGTTTCCTCTGCGCTGCTTTCGCCCCTGGCCGCACCCTTTTCTTCCAACAGCTGGCTTTTGACTGTCTCAAAACGCTTCAGCGGCGCTATTTTTGCCAGTTGCTTGAACATCTTTGAGGCAAGAACTCCGAAGACAAGCTCCTGCGAGAACTGGCTGAATGTCTTCTTGGCAGCGCCCTTCTCGACCTTGTCGCGTATTTCCCTTATTATCGCGCTTTCCTGCTTTCTCCTGAGCTTTCTGGCCGACAGGGCAATGCTTTTCACCTTCACCTTGTTGCCGTCGACTGTCTGCACTGTCTGGGTTACCTCCATCTTGCTCATCCTGCGCCTCACCAGGCGGTTCATGAACCCGCCGCTGATGCCGTGCCCGACAAGAGTTGTCCTCGCCTGGTTTCCCTCTACGCCGGAAACTTTGAATAAAACGCTGATGTGCCTTTTCAGCCTCTGCCCTGTAAGGTCGTCAAGGTTTACCTTCACAACCCTGCCCAAAAGGTTCTTCGGCTTTTCCGCGACGGTTTCTCCAATAACCTTCTTGTCGAACTCCGCTGGCGCAACTAACTGGTACCACTGCTTTTTTTTCCACTTGTCGACAGTTCGCGCCTTCTTGCCAGCCTTCGGCTGCTTCTCCTTCGTGTCAGATTTTTCTTCGATTATCGACGGCATAAAAATCACTCTTTTTCCCCGACAATTATTCCATCAAGCCGCGCAAGCACTTCCCGCAGCTGCCCCTCGCCGCTTTCCCGGGCAACCTGCCTGCCATCTTTTTTCAAAACAAAACAGTATTCCATTCACTTCACCAGCAACGCGGCTGTTTCCTCTGTGTACTGCCACTGCGGCGGCAGCCTGCCGCTTTTCTTGTAATAGCGCACAAGCGCCCTGATTTTCGAAACAGTCAGCTGCAAGCCCCTTTTGGCGCTCATGTCCTTCTTGTTCTTCGCCAGGTGCTTGCGCAAGGCAACGCTCTTCCTGATAAGGTTCATGAGGTCTTCCGGCACTGTCGGCTGCAGGTTGTTCTCCTTCAGGATATCCTCGATTGTTTTGCCTGTAACCTGCTTCACGCCCGGAACGCCATACTGGTCCCTCAGCAGCATGCCAATTTCGCTGCCGCTGTGGCCAGCGTTCGCAAGGTTTATTATCGCCTCAAAAATCTCCTGCGGCTTAAGCTCGACCCAGCTGGGTACGCCCTTCTTTTTGCCGCCTTTCTCAGTCTGCCCGCCGTGCTCAGCTTTCCCGCCGTGCTCGGCGTGCTTTTCTTTTGTGCCAGCCGCATGTGCCGCGTGCTCCCCGTGCTCAACATGCCCTTTATGCTCGGTGCGCTCGCCGTGTTCCGCATCCCCCTTATGTTCCGCGTGAACTTTTTGCTCGGCGTGCTTTGCATGTTCGGCGTGTTCAGTGTGCCCGGCATGCGCCTTTTGCTCCGCGGCCTCTTCTTTGGCGGAAGCCTTGCTCTTTTTTACCTTTATCACAATGTGGTTCGGCGCAAAAATTCCTGCCTTCTCCTCGCCGCCCGCCTTCTTGGCCTTGCCGGCTTCCTTCTTTTCCGCGGATTTTTCGGCTTTAGCAGGCTTCGCCTTCGCGCCGCTCTTCTTTTCAGCCTTTTTGCCCCGCAAAAAGCCTGGGGAAACAATGCCTTCGGCATCAGCCTTCGCGTTTTCGGCTTTCTCTTCGCTTTTCTTAGCCATGAATCAATCCACCAACGCAACTTTAAAAGAAAAAAACTTTTTTTTTGGCCCTTCCCGCCCTAACGGAACGGGAAAGAAAGGACAAAAATTGTAACTAAAATTGGCTTTCAAAAGGTTTAAAAATGCAAGCCCGGCTGCCCACAAAATTGCCTTCTGCGCCCCCCATCCAATGCACTGATTTTTTATTCAAAACAACACACTTTATATAGCACACCCGATATAGTATGCTCCGGCGTGGTGCGCGAATGGCTGAAAACAAAATTTTCCTGATTGACGTAACAAACAGGGACGGCGTGCAG
>JAPLVT010000147.1 GCA_026396975.1 Candidatus Iainarchaeum sp. | reverse complement strand
GGTACACAATAATGCTGATTGCCCTGATAGTGGCTGCGATAGCGCCGACTGCCGCGAAACTTGTCCGGCTGATTTATCCGGGCAGCTACCAGCCGGCTGCCGAGCCCCTGTCAATCCTAATTTTCGGCATTGGTTTTTTCGCGCTTTTTTCCGTTCTCGCGTCACTTGTTTCGGGCTACGGCAAGCCGGTAATGCCTACTGCAATCGCGCTGCTCGCGCTGCTGCTGGACTTTGCGCTGAACGCGGCGCTAATTCCCGCTTTTGGGCTTGACGGCGCAGCGCTCGCGTCAACGATTTCGATGTTCTTTGCTCTCGTCGCCATGGCGGCTTACACTATTTTCCTTTTCAGGGCTTTTTGTTCGCGGCTTTCAATCGCGAGGATAGCTATTGCGGGCGCTGTTGTTTTCGCGGCGGGCGCGCTGCTGCCGTTCGGCGGCGTGCTGCTTTTGCCTGCTTATGCGGGCCTTGCGCTGCTCTATGCAGGGGTTCTTTTCGCGTTGGGCGAATTGGGAAGGAAAGATCTTGCGCTGCTGAAGAGCATTGTTTCTCCCGCTGCGGGGCAAAGCATTGGGGATAGCATGGGGGCAAATTGATTTTGCGCGAAAAGGAACGCAAAAAAGTGCTTTTTCTTGTAACTTCTTTCGTCAGGTTCAAGGGTGACGAGAGCGCGTGGTTCGATTACCTGCGGCTTTGCGCGAGGGAAGGCGTAGATTATGACGTTATTGCGCCGCACGACAGGGAAGGCAGCGGCGGCTTCGACGAAATCGATGGCGTGCGCATCCGCAGGTTCCAGTATTTTTTCCCGAAGGGATTGCAGCGCATCGCTTACCACGGCGGAATGGCGCACAACATTGCGAACAGCATTGCGGCGAAAGCGCAGCTGCCGTTCTTCATGCTTTCGTTTTTCCTCAAAGCCATGGGGCATGCGGGCGGCAAGCAGCTGGTGCACGCGATGTTCCTGCCGAGCGAGCTTGTGGCTGTGGCGATAAAAAAGCTCACTGGAAAGCCTTTTGTCGTATGGGTCCAGCGAATGGTTCCTGGGAATGGAATTGGAAGATGGCTGCATGGCATCGTGCTGCGCAACTGCGATTTTGTTTTCTTCAATTCCGCTTACACGAGGGGCGAGGCGCTTAAGGTTTGCGAGCCGAAGAGATATGGCATATTGCACATGGGAGTCGACATGCGCCTGTTCAGGCCAATGCCAAAATCCGAAATGAGGCCAAAGCTCGGGTTGCCGAAGGATGCGAAAAAAGACCTTCCCATCTGGATTAACGCGGCGGACATTTTTGCGGTTCCATCAATAGTGGACGCGAATCGCGAAACCGAAACGCTTGGCATTGTCGCAATAGAGGGAATCGCCTGCGGCAGGCCTGTTATCGCCTCGAGTGTCGGCGGGCTGCCTGATGTCGTGAAGGACGGCGTGAGCGGCTTCCTTGTGCAGCAAAAATCGCCCGGGCAGATCGCGGAAAAAATAGACCTGCTTTTCGGCAAAAGTGGCTTGATTGAAAAAATCGGGAAGAGCGCGCGTGCTTTCGCCGAGGAGAATTTTTCCGAGCGGCAGGCAGTGGAAAAAACAATTCGGGTTTACGATGAAATACTTGGCAAATAAAAGAATTCCCAGCCCGCCCGAGTTTTCAGCATCCGCTTGCAGGAATTTTTGCGCAGCCGAGCTTGGGATTTGCACTATGTTTTCAGTATCCATTTGTAGGCGACTTTTGCGCCCGCGAGCAGTTTTTTCGGGCTCTTCAGGTTGCGCAGTATTGTTTTCGGCCTGAGCAGCAGCGCTATGCGGGCTTTCTTGTATGTTTTCTCTATTTCCTCGGGCTTTGCCATTCCCGGCATTATGAACTTGCATTTGCTTCCGAGGCTGAAAAGCTCCTCGCTTGTTTTCGTGAGGAATTCGCCGCCGCCTTTTTTTATTTCGCCGTACAGCCGGGTTCCCGGATAAGGTGTGGTCATGCTGATGCTGCAGTAATCCAAATCAAGGCTTTTTGCGAAGTTCACTGTGTCCCTCATTGTCTCAAGCGTGTCGTGCGGCAGCCCGAACATGAAAAAGCCGACAGTGGTTATCTTGTACTTCTTGAGCAGTGCGGCTGCTTTTCTCACGTCGTCAAGCGTCTGCGCTTTTCCTACTGCATCAAGTATTCCTTGGTTTCCGCTTTCTATGCCAAGGCCTGTGTACTTCAAGCCGGCTTTTTTCATCCAGGAGACAACCTCTTCGTTCAGGCTGTTTGAGCGTATGCCGTTCGGCAGGCTCCACGGCAAGCAGATTTTTCTTTCGACAATCTCCTTGCAGATGGCTATCGCCCGTTTTTTGTCCGCCGCGAAAGCGTCGTCGGCAACCTGGAATTCCTTTATTCCAAAGTTTTTCTTGAGGTACTCAAGCTCGTCAACAACGTTTTTCGGGCTTCTTGCCCTAAAGCGCATCCCGAAAAGACCCTTGAAGCAGTAACAGCAGTTGAACGGGCAGCCCCTGCTTGTCACTATGGGCAGCGACCTGCCGCTGGTCCTGATCGCGCTGCCGTACTTCTC
>JAPLVT010000088.1 GCA_026396975.1 Candidatus Iainarchaeum sp. | reverse complement strand
AGTATTATTGAAGTCGTTGTCAACCGTAACTGGCGCGTTGTTGTCCACCCCTATTGCTTTGCTGCTTGTGTTGAAGTCTGATGTTGCATAACCAGTGGCGTAGATTAGGATGTAGTAGTTGTTGTCCCCTACTCCTGAGATGTTCCAGTCCCAGCTGCACCTGCTCACATTGTCGTCCCATTTCTGGCTTGGGCAAACTGCGGTTGTCAAATTCAGGTCGCTTACGATTACTGTTCCGCTTCCCTGGCTGTTGGAGGTGCTATAGTTGATGTCTACCGTCAGCCTGTCGTTTTCTATGTCAAACACGTTGAAGTCTATTGTCAGGTTTTGGTCTGCTGCGTAGGAGAAGAATGGCAATGCGTTGCTGATGTCGCGGCTGTCTATTGCTGTGATATTCACGTCTGGAATGGTATCGTGGGAAACGGTTAATCGCACGTAGTCGGTGTAGATGTAGTTAAACATTTCTACTGCTGCGGGGCTTTCTGCGATGACGAAAACGTTGCCGTCTGAGCCAATGTAGTTGTTGAAGTCGCTTGTAATGGAGCCCGCTGCTATGTCGTCGCTGCTGCTGCTGTGGCTTCCAAGCAGTTCGTAAGAGCCAGTGTCAAAATTATAGGCATACAAATTGATGCCGCTTGGGTCGGTATCTGAGTAGCCTTCGTGCCAAAAATTCAAGTCGGTGATTGTGGCAGGGTCTTCTGAAACATTGAAAATGAATTGGTGAATCTCGTATTCGCCTACGTCGCCTCCAAATTCTTCTCTTGTGTCATCGCTTAACTCAATGCTTGTGTTTGCTCCAATTGCAGTGTTTGCGTCCATGTAAAGCGAGTTCAAGGGCAGGCTTTCGTCACCGTCCTCAAAAGCCCAGCAGTTTGAGCAGGTTAGAAAATCGTAGTAAGCCCTGTATGCGTTGTTGTCCAAGAAAAACGGTCTGCTCAAAAAGTCCTGCTCTTTATCGCCATTGACTGCAGTGGCAATGGCTTTGACTTTGTATTGCCTGTCTGGCACAGCAATAGTGTCCCAAGAGCAGGAGTAGGGCGAAGAAGAGTCAGAGCAGATAAGCGTGCCAGTAGCACCCAACAAAAAGTCTGTTGCATAATAGAAGCTGACGTCTTGAATGCCGCTGTCGTCGCTTGCTGTCGCAGAAACAGTTACCGCGCCACCGTAAGTGGCTGCAGCAGTCGGAGCGGTTATTGAAACAAGGGGCAGTGTCGGAGGAGAAAAAGACCTGAAAACAATGTCAGTGTCGGTTCCATCGAAACCAGTGCCATCCTCCCAAACAACATATACTACGCCGCCGTAAACATTCAAATCAGGGTTGGAAGCGGCGCCTGTGCTTTCAGTGCTCACAACTTGTGTTGCGCTCGCCCAGTTTATGTCGTTGCTTGCCAAAGCATCTGTCTTGCCCCTTGTTTTAAAGAGAATGTCTACATCTGACCCAGGTCCACCATAGTCTGTGAAATCATACCACGCTATGTAAATGTTTGCGTCGTCATCTGCGATTGCAGGGGAGTAAGAGGTGCTTGTGCTTTCTGTGCTAACAACTTGTGTTGGGTTCGCCCAGTTTATGTCGTTTGACGCCAGCCCACCAATTTTTGACTTTGTTTTAAAGAAAATGTCATTGTCTGTCCCAGCTCCACCATAGTTTGTGGAATCATCCCATACTATGTAGATGTTTGCGTCGTCAACAGCCATCGCAAGGCGGGCAGCGTGGCTTCTGCTTTCTGTGCTAACAACTTGTGTGTTTGTTCCCCAGCTTCTGGTTTTTGACTTTGTTTTAAAGAAAATGTCATAGTCTGTCGTGCCGCTGCCAGCATAATTTGTCAAATCATACCATGCGATGTAAATGTTTGTATCATCAACCACAATTACAGGGCCCTCAGAGTCTTTTGTGCTTTCTGTGCTAACAACTTGTGTTTGCATTGCCCAGTTAATGTCATTGCTGCCTAATCCACCAATCTTTGACTTTGTTTTAAAGAAAATGTCCTTGTCTGTTCCGCTTCCACCATAGTTTGTTGTGTCATCCCATGCTATGTAAATGTTTGCGTCGTCAACAGCAATCGCAGGGCGGCTAGAGGTGCTTGTGCTTTCTGTGCTAACCACCTGTGTGTTTGTTCCCCAGCTTCCTGTTTTTGACCTTGTCTTGAAGAAAATGTCGTAGTCTGTTCCTGCTCCACCATAGTTTGTGGTATCCTGCCAGGCTATGTAGATGTTTGCGTCGTCAACTGCGATTGCAGGGTTGTAAGAGTCGCCTGTGCTTTCTGTGCTAACCACCTCTGTGTTTGTTCCCCAGCTGCCTGTCTTGCCCTTTGTCTTGAAGAAAATGTCATAGTCTGTTCCGCTTCCACCATAGTCTGTGGTATCATACCATACTATGTAGACGTTTGCGTCGTCAACAGCAATCGCAGGGTGGCCAGAGGTGCCTGTGCTTTCTGTGCTAACCACTTCAGTTACAAGCATTGTAGTTGGGTCGATGTAAACCCAGTCGTTTGGCGCAATTCCTTCGCTTTTGTAGTCTTTTGAGATTGAGACGATTGCAGAGGTTGCGCTCAAAACCGTTGTCTCAACCGAAAAGCCGTATGCTAAAACGTCTTCAAAGCTTATTGCAGCGAAGTCGGTCTGCATTTTGCCCTTGTTTGCATCCAAGACAGTTAGCCTGCTTGTCGCTTCAACCAATGCCCCTGCTTGGAATTCTTGGTTCGGCAGCTTGAACCTGTAGCCCCACTTGTGGGCAGTGCTTCCCAGGACGGTGTGGTCTGTTGAAAAGCCTGCGCTTTCCTCCATTTCCTTCAAATTGCTTTTCGCTGGCTTCACAATTCCAGCGGGGTTGATTGAGTGAAAGGAGATTGTTATGCTTTCCCCGCTTGCTGCTATCTCCAGCTCGCTTGCTGTTTTCTCTGTGAACTGCAGCTGCCTTTGCGCGTTCACGCTGTCTTCTTCCTTTTCTTGAAAGAGTGCTTCCGGGGACTGGTCGTCGGCTGCGGCTACCGCAGTTGCTGCGCCGACGGCGGGGCTTTCTGCCGGGCCAGCGCACTGCCCTGACTTGCTTGTTTCTTGGGGTGTTTCTGCTGTGAGCAGTGCTGTTGGTGTCGTGGTTGCTTGCATTAGCAGTAGTGCTGCTAGTATTCCTGCAAGGGCTATTGTAATTGCGGCTGTTGTCTCAAACTGGTTTTTTGAAAGCATTTTTTTCAGCCAATCCAATTTCTTCTGGTTTTTGCTTCAGTCCCAAAAGCGGCGTAAGCATGGCTGGATAGGCGTAAGCAAAGCAATGCTATCAGCAAATATCCAAATCTAGGCCTAGACTGCATTTTGCTGTTTCTCCTTCTATCCAGTTTCCAGTATTATAAAGAACCAATTTCATATATATATGTGCGGGGTAATTTTTTGCTTTGCTGTGTTTAACTCGTCCCAGGTTGATTTGTTGGGAGAAAATTAGTTGCCTTTGAATTCGCTGCTTCCCAGTATGCAAGGATAACAGCACACAAATCGGGATAACAGCGACTATTTTATATGCCATTCGACGTAGCATTCGCCCACAACCATCAGCAAATCTTTTCTCGCGATCGCGTCCGCTATCTGCTTTTGGGCCTGCTCCAGTTGCATAAGAAGATAGGTGATAGCAAAATGGTTTTATTCCCGTTTCTTCGCTGCCTTTTCCCGCTTTTTTATCTCGTTCCAGCGCTTAACTGCTTCCGCGGAGCTGCGGACTTTTTCCTTCCCAAAAACCCATGGCTTGCGCCTGCGCAGCTTGGCGTTGGCGCCGGCAAGCGCTTTGCGCATTGGAAAAAGCCCTTTTTCCTCCGCGATGACGCCGAGCATCAGCGCGTCCCAGAGAACATCGCCGTATTCCTCGCGCAGGTTGCGCAAATCACTCTTCTTGAGCGCCTTGCGCATTTCCTTTATCTCGCTCTCAAGCTCGCGCAGCTGCCCCGCAACACCCTGTTTTGCGGCCCAGGGGCATTTCCTGCGCTGCAGCCGCAAATCCGCGATGAATTTCTGGAATTCCTTATCCATGCGACCAGCCTGCCTACAAAAAAATAATAAAAAACATTTAAATATCCGAAGAAACATTATTTTTCGGGATGCAGACAAGCGATTTGATTCTCGGGCTTTTGATTATTCTGCTTTGCGGCTGGGTGGTAATGCTTTCAGTCAACCAGAGCGGGCTTGCGGTCAGCGTGAACGCGCTTAACATAAAGCAGTCGTCACAGTCCGTGCTTGTTTCCCCGAATTACTGCAAGCAGATTGCGGACTACAGCCTTGTGCGCGCAGCCGACCTGCGGGAAAAGGAATATTTCATGACAGCCGGCTTCAACAGCGACACCAACCGGGTTTTCCTCTGCCTTTATGAGCAGGGCTAAACAGGGCGGCCTGCGAAAATTTCTGGCTATTTTCTGCGCTCGCGCAGGCACAAAAAACATGCTCAAGAGAGATTGAAATCACGCCGCCGCTACTGCAAATGCTTGCGTTGGGGAAAAAACTATTTACAGCGCCTGCGGCGGCGTTGGGAAAGATTTTTCTTTCCAAAAATTGTAATGTTTGCATGGCAATCGTCGATTTCAGGCGCCCTGACCCCGCGCTGCTTGCGACCTCAATACTGGCTTTCGCGGCTGCATTCCTCTTTCCAATCATGGTAGAGCTTTTTCTCGGCAGCCCGAATTTGATCACAGAGGTATGGGGAATGCCTGGCGTTGCGTTCCACGAGGTCGGCCACGTGCTGTTCCATGTTATTGCCAGCCCGATAACATCAGCAATCGGATTGTGGTCGGCTTACCCTAACACGCCGCTGACTTATCTCGGCGGATTCCTGTTCAACAGCATTGCCGGCGTGCTGCTGCTCTGGTTTTCTTTCGCGCTGCAGTCAAGGCTTGACTGTGGAAAGCTGCGGGAGGATTACAGGGTGCTGATTTTTTCTTTTATGGTAATCGCGTACAGCAACCTGTTCATGAGCAGCCACACAGTATTCCACCTCGAGCACGGGCATGTGGTAGGCGAAGGGCTGGATTTCACAACAGCGGCATTCCAGCTTTCAATCACGCTGGATGAACTTGCACGGCAGATGACATTGGTGTTCTGGGCTGCAGCAGCGATTGCGGTACTGCTGAATTTCATCTTCCTTTTCAGGGGCCCAAGATGGGATGACGAGGAGTACAACGGAGCGCCTCCGCCAATGTGAAGGCGAAATAAATTGCTTAATAATATTTTTTGACCGCTTTTTTTGTTGATAAGATGGCGAAAATAAAGGAAAACCGCTTTGGCAGTGTAAATGCAGGCGCGCTTGACAGGGGCTGCCTGCTGTGCATGCAGGGAAAAAAGGTTGTGATAGTAGCAACAGGCATGTGCCCGATGCGCTGCTATTTCTGCCCGATCGGCGAGGGGCTTAGGGGGAAGGATATCGTAAAGGCGAACGAGCGCGTTGCGCGCAGGATGCGCGACATTGTAACCGAAGCCGAGGAGATGAGGGCACAGGGAGCTGGCATTACCGGCGGTGAGCCCCTGCTTGTTGTGAAGCGCGTTTGCGGAATCATACGGATGCTGAAGAAGCGCTTCGGAAAAAAATTCCACGTTCACCTTTACACTGAAGGCTCTCTTGCCAACGAAAAAAACGTGAAAATGCTTGAGAAATCCGGCCTGGATGAAATCAGGTTCCAGTTGCTCAAAAACAAAAAAGGCTTTGGAAGAATACTGCCAGCGCTGCGCACAAAAATGCAGGTTACGGTGGAAGTGCCCGCAATCCCTACGCGCGCAAAGGAGCGAGAGCTGCGGGAAATGATTGATTTCATGAAAAAGAATGGGGTGAAATTCCTTAATCTGAACGAGTTCGAGTTCAGCGACAGCAATTTCGGCGAGATGCTCAGGCTGGGTTTCAGGCAGGAGCACGAATTCACTTATGCCGTGAAAGGGAGCAGGGAGGCAGCGCTGCGCCTGATGCGCTATGCGCGCCCCGAGATCAAAGTTCACTTCTGCCCGACTTTCATAAAAAGCGGTCTGCAGCTTAGGGAGCGGCTGAGGAGAAGGGCGCTTGCTATTAGGAAGCCCTTCGAGCGAGTGAATGCCGACGGTTTTATAGAAAAAGCGACTGTTGAGGTTGTTCCGCCCGCCTGGGCGAAAAAAATCCTGAAAAAATTCAGGGGGAAAAAGAAATTTTTGTTCTACAATCGCAAGAAAAATAGAATTGAGACTACCGAGCCGCTTGCGGAAAAAATCGCGGAAGAATTCGGATTGCGCGCGTTCAGGCTGGTCGAGTACCCGTGCTTCGACCCATGGGACTTTGAGAAGGAACCGTTAGAGTAAGATTATGCATCAAAGTTTTTTTGAAAACGTTTTTTTAAAAGCCCGGTTGTTGATTTCGGCTGTTAGTGGTTTTGATTCCCTTTTTTTGCGTGGAATTTCATGCTGAGTAGGCGGTAAACGAGTTTGGCTGCAGTAAAGTCCGGCGCCCTGTTTGAGGGCGACGGGCATAGCTCTACAACGTCAAACCCAACGAGGTTCTTTTTTTCAATCAGCGCTTCCATCAGTTCGCAAACGCTGTACCAGCCAAGCCCGCCTGGTTCAGGGGTTCCAGTTGACGGCATTATTCCTGGATCAAAAACATCCAGGTCTATTGTCGCGTAAACATTTTCCGACAATCCGCCAACGGCTTCGGGAATCCAGTCTCTTGATTCGGCTATCTTATGGGCAAAAAAAATAGTGCTGCCTTGAACGCTGCCCTTTTCGCTTGAATCCATGCTCCTTATGCCGACCGAAACAATGTTTTTTACTATTTCCTGCGCCCTTGACATTACGCAGGCGTGGTTGAATTTGCTTCCTTCGTAAGAATCGCGCCTGTCCAAGTGCGCGTCCAAATGCAGAACGCTCAGGTTTTCAAAGGCTTTGGCGTGGGCTTTTATTGCCCCGACCGATACTGAGTGCTCGCCGCCCAAGCAGACAACAAACTTCCCTTTCTTAATCAGCTCAAGTGTTTTTGCGAAAACCGCCTCAGCCATTTTTTCCGGTGTTTTTGCGGTTACCGGCTTTTCCGTGAAGATTCCCCGCAGGCAAACCTCGGAATCTGTCTCAATGTCGTACAGCTCCATGTTCCTAGATGCTTCAATTATTGCTGCAGGCCCTTTGTCGGCACCCTTACCCCAGCTGCTTGTTTTATCGAATGGAACTGGCAGCACCACTATTCTCGCGTTTTTGAAGGAGGAGTACTTTTTGGACAGACCGCCAAAGTTAAACGGCACTTTTTCAGTCATGGTTTCTCCTTTCTTGTTTGCAAAAAGCCTTTTTGTTGTTATTTGTCCAAAAAGTCGTTATAATTTTTGGGAACCCTTTCTTTCCAGTCGCCTTGGTGGTAAGCATAGCTCACAATCAGCGGCAGAACTGTTGTTGCTTCCGCAAAAACCATTTGTTCGAAGGAAGTGTCAACTTTACCCCAAGAGTGGGCTTCCTTAAGGGTTGAGCTCGAACACGCTCCGTCTCTGACGTCGGCAACCGTTATCTGCACAGCATATTTGTGCATCGGCGTGTTTTGGCCAAGCACTTCTGCGCAAACCACCGAGTCTTGGGCAAAGTTTTTCGGTACTCCACCGCCAACCATGAACAAGCCAGTCGTAGGGGCTTTCATCTTTATTTTTGTTAGTTCCAGAAAGTCTTTCACTGAGTCTATAGAAACCGTGGGGCCTTTTTTATTGTACTGGTACAGCACCAAGCCAAAGCCCGCGCTGCTGTCTGAAAACGCAGGGCAAAAAATTGGGACGTTGTTTTCAAACGCCGCTTGCACCAGCGAATCCTTTTTTTTAGCGTTTTTTGTAAGGTATCTGCCCATCTCCCTTATGAATTCCCGCGAAGAATAAGGTTTTGGCTCTAGTGAATCCGCAATTTTTTTCACTGTCTTGTCGCAAGCCTGCAGTTCTTCCTCGTCAATGTAAGTATCGTAAATCCTGTTAATGTACAGTTCGCGCAGCTTGTGGTTGTCGGCGAACTGGCTTCCCTGATAGTGCCTAAAACCGAGCGCTTCAAAAAAATCCATGTCCACAATGGTTGCGCCCGTTGCAACGATTGCGTCAACCATCTTGCTTTTTACCATGTCGACGTAAACTTGCATGCACCCTGCTGCGCTTGTGCTGCCAGCAATTGTCAGTATTATGGCGCAGTCTCTGTCCTTTATCATCCTCTGCAGCAGTTCTGCGGCATTGGCGGTTTCCCTTGCGCTGAAGGACATTCTCCGCATCGCTTTGATAATTGGCGTTGCGTCAAAAGACTTTATGTTAATGTGCTCTACTGGAGATTTCAGAAAAATTTTTTTCTCTTTATCCATAAGATATAGGCACTGTTGTTCATCTATCTTTTAAACCTTTTTGCTTTTTTGGAAAGGCGCCAAAAAAGCGCAGCGCTTTGCCGCTATTTTGGTTGAAAACAGAGGCGCTCCGTTGAAAACTCGCAATCGACGGACAAAAAAGCAGTCTTGGGACTTTTTCCCAAAAAATGAAGCCGCGACAGCTACACGCTGTTTTGCTTACTAAAGTTTTTTAAACAGTTTGAATATTTTTTTTATTAAAAATAACACTATTGCTTTTGTGGTAAAAGATGCCGTCGATTATTCCGAAAGCGGTTTTCTTCACAAATGGAGTGGGCGTCCACAAGGAAAAACTCGCCTCTTTTGAAATGGCTCTGAGGGACGCGGGCATACAGCAGTTCAACATCGTACGCGTCTCAAGCATTTTTCCGCCGCACTGCACAATACTGCCGAAAGCAAAGGGGCTTTTGCTGCTGCAGCCGGGGCAAGTTGTTTTCGTGGTAATGAGCGAGAACAGCAGCAACGAGCCGAACAGGCTTATGGCTGCAAGCGTCGGTCTCGCGCTGCCGGCTGACAAGAACGCTTACGGCTATCTGAGCGAGCACCATAGTTTTGGCCAGACAGACGAGGATGCGGGCGATTACGCCGAGGAACTGGCAGCAAGCATGCTCGCAAGCACTCTCGGAGTCGAGCTTCCGCCCGACAATCTTGGATGGGACGAGAAGGAACAGGCATACAAAATCAGCGGCAAGATTGTGAAAACAAGCAATATCACGCAAAGCTATATCGGCACAAAAGGGCCTACCTGGGTAACAGTGCTGGCAGCAGCTGTTTTCGTGGAGGAACTTGAGCCCACGCTACTGAATGAAACCTGGCGGCAGGCAATCCAGCTGAAGCAGTAAAAAAAAAGTTTTTCAGGTTATTGAAAGCATTTTTTCAATCGGCTTTCTTGCCTTCTCAATAATCCCTTCGCCGAGCTTTACCTCGAACGTCTCGTTCTTCAGCGCGCTGTGCACTTCAACGAGGCTTGTTTTCTTCATTGACCTGCAGACAGCCGTGCTGCATGCGGGATAAAACTTTTTGTCTGGCAGGTCTTTCTGCAGCCTGTAAACCATATCCCTTTCAGTGCCAATGATAAATTCCTTTGCGTCGGACTGCTGCGCGATCTTTAGCATCTGCGAGGTGCTGCCGATAGCGTCGGCAATTTCCTGCACATCGGGATTGCACTCGGGATGCGCGATGAACAGCGCGTTTGGATGCAGTCTTTTTGCTTGCAAGACGTCCTTAAGAAAAATGAATTTGTGCACATAGCAGAAGCCGTCAGCGGGAACAGGCAGGATTTTTTTATTTGCCCTTTTGCTCACAAAAACCGCGAGGTTCTTGTCTGGCCCGAAAAGAACAGTATCGCTTGGCATCGCGTTGACGATTTTTTCCGCGTTCGCGGATGTGCAGCAGCAGTCCGCAAGCGCCTTGCACTCAGCGCTGCTGTTCACGTAAAGGACAACGCTTGCATCCGGATGCTTTTTCTTCGCACCTGCAAGCTTTTCAGGCAACAGCATGTTCGCCATCCTGCAGTAAGCGCCTTTCGCGGCAAGCAGGACTTTTTTTTGGGGGTTAAGCAGTTTGGCTGTTTCTGCCATGAAATCAACGCCAGCGAAAACAATCATGCGCGCGTCGGTGTTCTGCGCTTTTCTCGCGAGCTCAAGGCTGTCGCCCACAAAATCCGCGGCGTCCTGGACCGCGGGAATCTGGTAGTTGTGCGCGAGAATAACGGCGTCTTTCTGCCCGCAAAGTTCGCGGATTTCTTCGTGAAGCCGCATGAACCAATCGTTGCTGGGAAAGGTTAAAAAAACACAAGTTTGGCGAATGCATTAGAAAGGGCCCATGCCGCGTTGCGCGCTCTAACAGCGGATTGTGGGTGGCATTAGAAAAGGTTTATTCCGCACTGCGCCAGCCAACACTGGTTTGCGGGACACGCTAAAATAAATTGATTCCGCACTGCACCCGCTTTATCGTGTCAAAGGCGCTTATCGCCGCAGTGCTGCTCGTGCTCGGATTTTTGCTCGGCTGGCCCTCAACTCTTATGAAGAATTTTCCGAAGCTCCCCTCGGCCTGCACTGTGTGGGTGTTCACTATCGCTTTCGGGTCGCTTATTACTTTTATTTTGGTTTTGTCGAATCCGATGCCGTTCAGTGAAATAGTCGCGCTGATGTTCACGCTTCTCGGGAAAAGAGCGCATGCCCTGCGCGCGGGTCCGCTATAAACCACTGTTTTCTTCCTGTCGTGCCTGCCGAGGCTTTTCGGCGGCTTTGTTGTGACCATCTCGACTTTGCGCAAAAGGCGCTTCACAGCCCTTATTCCGTCCACGCCGATAATGCTGCCGCTTGGCACAAAGAGCCGCCTTCCGCTTTTCCTGCAAGCGGCTTTTATTGCTTTCTCGGTTTTCCTGCCGGCAAGCGCGCCGACAGAAAGAATGAGCATGTCGGTGTGCTTCAGAACATTTGGCGCGTAATCTGCGACAGCCTGCTGTGAGGCGCTCTCAACTATCAGGCCGGCTTTTTTGCGGATTGCTTCCTCTATGCTGTTAACTACAATCCGCTTTGGGAATTTCTTCACTTTGCGTTGGTCTGTGTCGAAAACAAAGCAAAGCGAAAGCGTTTTGTCCCGCTTTATTTTTTCAACCAGATACCCGCCTATTGCGCCAACGCCGATAACTCCGACACTGAAAGCCATTTTTTCGCCTCAAAACCAATTGTATTATTTTTTTCTGCTGCGCTTTCCTTAAAAAGTCTTTTCATCGAATCTCGACAAGCCTTGCGGGCGCCTTGCTCAACTGCGCACAGCCGTTTGCGGTTATAACTATGTCGTCTTCTATTCGCACGCCACCCCAATTCAGGTAAACAGCCGGCTCGACAGTAAGCACCATTCCCGGGCGCAGAGTGTCCGGACTGTAAAGCGTGAAGCCTTTCGGCTGGTCGTGGGCTTCAAGGCCCAGGCCGTGGCCCAGGCCGTGCGGCAGCCTGCGCCCTGTTTTTTTGAATTGGAAATCGCATGTTTTTTTGAAAACCGCCTTGCATTTCGCACCTGGCTTTGCAAGCCCTATTGCGAACTGTTTTGCGGCGAAAACACCCGAGTACAATTTTTTTTCCTTATCACCGGCTTTCCCCACAAAAAAGGTGCGCGTGAGGTCGCTGCAATAATTTTTGTATTTGCACCCGATGTCGACAAGAAGGAAACCGCCGCAGATTTTCCTGTTTCCGGGCGCGTGGTGCGGGGAAGCGCTATTGGGGCCGGAAGCGACTATTACGCCAAAAGGAATGCTGTTGTCCACCTTGTGCCGCAGCCTCATCTCAAGTAGCAGCGCAAGCTCGCGTTCTGTCATTCCTTTTTTGAAAAAGCGCGGCAGCGAGTTAAGCAGCCCTTCGGTTATCCGAACGGCTTTCCTGATTTTCATTATTTCCCCGGGGGACTTTATTTCGCGCATCTTTTCAATTGCGGCGCCCACGTCCGCGAAGCGCTTTCCCTTAAGCGCTTTCTTTAGTTCCGCGAAAGCGCTTTTGGAGACGGCAGTGAAATCCAGCCCGATTTTTTTTCCTTTCAGCTCGCTGCGCATTACTTTTTTGAACATTGCCCTGCTTTCAAGCACGCGCACAGCCATGCCCTTGCCCCTCAGCGCCCTGATTTCGTCAAGCCTTGTTGCCAACAGCAACGGTTTTTTCCCTTTGCGCAAAAGCAGCATTCCGCCGAGGGCAATGCCCGCCGGCAGGCCGCTGAAGAAAGTGAAATTCGGGTCTGCCTCCGAGTAACTGTTGCGCAAAAGGATTGTTTTCACGCGGGTTTTCTCGAACAATTCCCGGGTTTTCTGGTCCAAGCGCAAAACCGCCTTTAAGTTTTTTAACCGCAGCCCTGATTTTTTTAATTGCGGGTTTTTTGATTGCAGGCAGAAACT
>JAPLVT010000120.1 GCA_026396975.1 Candidatus Iainarchaeum sp. | reverse complement strand
CTCCCATTTTGCTATCGGCTCGCCGTAGCGCTTCTGGATTTTGTCCCTGTACCATTCCGGGATAACGTTGAAGGCGCAGAACGGGACAATCGGCTTCTTGGGGTCCGGGGCAGCGTAGTGGATTGCACAACTCTGCACTCTTTCAATATCATAGTTGTACAGGTCCATGAAGTGCATCATTCCGACGAACATGCTCTTGTGGTGGAAAACGCTTAGGCTTTTGTAGTTGTGCCTTGCGAAAACGTCGAACAGCATTTTTCCGAGGTCCAGGCCGCGCGGCGCTTTTTTCTTGTCGATGAAAGAATTGAAGTTGAAAAGCGTTTTCGCACCGACAAGGTATTTGCTTTTGCCCTTGCGCAGCTCTTCGGTGCGCTGGTTCAAAAACTCCACGAAGCCGTCGACATCCAAAAAGCGGTTTATTGGCACGATTTTGTTCCCGTCCTTGAACAGGTAGGTCGCCATTCCGCAGGCGAAGTGCGCCGACAATTCGTACTGCGGCTTGTTCCTCAGGTGCTCTATGAACTGCGCTATCGGCACAACTGTTGGCACTGGGTAAAAGTCGTCCGCGCTGACTTCCCCGTTTGTTTGTTTTTCGATTGCGTGAATAACATCGGGTATTGTGATCCGGTACTTGTCCCTTTCCTTTTGCGGCATTCTTCCGACCAGCGAAACAGGCTGGAAGTTAATTCCCCTCACGATGTCAATGTTGTCAAAGCCGAATCGCAGTATTTTTCCGACCTCGTGGTCGTTGACGCTTTTGATTATTGTGGGCACAAGCACAATACCGAGGTTTGCCTCTCTGCAGTTTTTCAATATTCCAGGAATCTCAGTATGGTTCTTGGGGTTTGTTTTTGCAGTCACGCCGTCGAAAGAAAGATAGACAGTGTGTACACCGGCTTTTCTCACGTCCTGCGCAAGCTGCGGTTTTTGGCTGAGCCTGATGCCGTTTGTGTTCAATTGAATATGGTCAAAGCCCAGCGCCTTAGTTGCGGCAATGATGCTTAGAAGGTCTTCCCTCAGCGTCGGCTCTCCCCCGGTAAGCTGGATGGCGTTTCCGGGAATCGGCCTTTCCGCCCTGATCTTCTCAAGCATATTTGCAATCTGCTTTACTGTCGGCTCGTAAACATAGCCGCTTTTTTGGGCAAAGAAAAAGCAGTACCAGCAGTTCAAATCGCACCTGTTTGTGAGGACAATATTCGTAAGCGTGCTGTTGGTGCGGTGCATGGGGCACAATCCGCATGACTCGGGGCACTTTATTTTTTCCGTGACATTCGGGTTGCGCAGCCCCCTTCCCTGCTGGGCAAAGCGGCTCGCTTTCTTGTACATCGCGCTGTCGCCCCAGTACAATTCCGTGAACAAGCCATGCTTCGCGCACCTCTTTTCAATCCAGACCTTGCCATCGGCTTCAAAGATTGTCGCGGGCAGATGCTGCAGGCATTCGGGGCAAAGGGAAGTAGTGTATTTCAGCGTTTCCCTTGCCGGCTCTTTTGTTTTGTGTTTCGAAGGCATTGCCTACAACTTCCAAACCTTAAATAGTGATTAAACGTTTTTAAATTAATTGCAGGGCATTATTTTAATCTTAAAAAACAATGAACTTGCGGTAAGGGGGAATTCTTATGGAAAAGGTAATTCAGTTTCTTGCTAACTACGACGACTGGCAGGCTGTCAAAAAACTCAAGATAGAGGAAAAGACAGACCCGCGCACGATAATGGAGTTCCTTGCCTCGCTGGGAACGGGCATTGACAACAAGATTGCGCTGAACATCGGGAAAATAGTTGATTTGAAAAAGCTCGACGCCGCAATAGGGGAAGTGCAGAAGGGAAAAGGCAGGGAGCAGGTTGCGGAGATAATCGCCGAGGTCAACAGCCGAAAAGTCAACGGCGTCATAAACGAGATCTGCGCGAAGGAAGGGCTGCAGAAGAACGAGCAGAAAAAGATGGTCGAGTTCTGCAAGGTTTACGCCATGAAAAAGGCGTTCAAGGAAGCCGGAATTGAGGTCGACTACAGCGGAATCGATATTCCTGGAATGCGCAAAATGTCAAAGGCAAAGGTTTAGAAAAACCGCAGCCAAGCGCACGGCAACCAAAAGGCAAAGGTTTAATAGAAAAAAACGCTTTCTAATTCCAGCTATGGATGCTTTTGCCGCAATAATCGCTTTCGACAACGCAAGCCTGCACGCAGTGCAGTCCGCAATAAGCGAGCCGCTGACGTGGGTGATGCTCGGCATAACATTCCTGGGCAACCCTGTTTTTTGGGTCATTGTCGCGGCGCTGATTTACTGGAAGGGAAAAGAAAACGAATCCTTCTTCCTGATGAACCTAATAGTTTTCACAGCGCTCGTGACAGGCGCGCTGAAAGCGGCATTTCTGCGGCAAAGGCCGTCGCCCGAAACATTCAGGGTGCTCGGCACGGACGACTTCGGGCAGTTCGCTTTCCCAAGCGGGCACAGCGCGCTGATCGCGGCCGCGTGCAGCCACTATTGGGGCTTCCTGAAGAAAAACCAGCGGCTGGCTTTCGCAATTCTCGTCGGGCTTGTCGCTTTCAGCAGGCTATACCTCGGAATGCATTTCCTAAGCGACGTGATTGCGGGAATAGCAATCGGGCTTGCCATAGGAAAACTTAACCTGCTCGCGCGGAACAGGCTGTTCCACCTGAATTTCAGGCCAAGCAAGCTGGAGGACGAGATAGTGCTTGTGGGAGCAGTAATGCTCGCGGTTTTGGGAGTGTTTTTCCTGCAGCCGTTCCCGCTTAGCGCGGCGCTGATCGGGTTTTACGCAGGATTCTTCCTCTTCAAGGAAATGGGGCTGGAGCAGGCGCGCATGCACGGCCGGAAGAGCAAGGCAAAATACCTCTGCGGCTTCGCTTTCCTCGCAGCAATATTGGTTGCAACAGGGGAAATACCGCTCATAAGCATAAAAACATCAAACGCGGAACAATTCGCCTTATACCTCATAGCAGGCTTTTGGATAAGCTGGCTATGGCCATTCCTATGGGAAAAAATCGCGGTAAAGAAAAATCGTTAGCGGGCGCTGCCGAGAGGCTTTTTCTTCACGGGAAGCGAAGGTGCTGCCTGTTTCCTCTTGTACTCCGCGGCAACAACCAGGCTTTTTATTCTCGAAACCAGCTCTTTTGAAAAACCCGCCTTGGCAAGCTGTACATCTGTCTTGCCTTCAAGAACCAGGTCTGCCAAAGGGCTCACTACCGCATAGTCGAAAGGGTCAAATTGCCCGGACGCAAGCTCCGCAGACGGCTTCTTCGCAATAACACTCTTTGGAATCGGGTTCCCCATTGTTTTGTTTATGTATTCAGCCAACTGGTAGACATCTGCCTTGTTCACATTCCCGATAACCGAAACTCCCGCAGCCATGTCACCATGCAAGGTGCAATAGCCGAGCGCCAGCTCTGTCCTGTTTCCGGTGCCGAGCAGCAGCCTTCCCTGCGCGTTGCTAATTGTCATCAGCGCATTCGCCCTGAGCCTCGCCTGCGGGTTCTCGTCGGCGACACCCGAAAGATGTTCGCCGAAAATTCGCGCGTACTGCCGCCGGTTAAGCTCGACTATTTCCTCAATCGACCATTCCTTGAAATCAATTCCCAAATTCTGCGCAAGCGCCCTTGCATCACCCAGGCTTTCCGCGCTGTTGAACTTGCTGGGCAACGCAACGCCAAGAACGTTTTTTGCTCCCAATGACTTCGCGCCGATGCAGGCGACAACACTGCTGTCAACGCCGCCGCTGAGACCCAAAACAGCCTTTGAAAAGCCGTGCTTTTTCGCATACCCGCGCAAGCCGGAAACCAGAGCCGCAAACAAATCAGCCGCATTGGCTTTCATGAGAAAAATACTGCGAAGCAAGGAATTTAAGCAAATGCTCGGGCGGCATCCGGAAAACAACAGATTAATATAAATTCTGCGGGTCATTAGTTTAGTAA
>JAPLVT010000059.1 GCA_026396975.1 Candidatus Iainarchaeum sp. | reverse complement strand
CATAGCCGCCGGCGCCCCTTACGAATTTGCCCCCGTCACCGGCTTTCCCCTCAATGCTGAAAATCGGGCAGCCGTCGGGAATGCTTGCGAGCGGAAGGACATTGCCGACCGCAATCTGGGCGTTCTTTCCGAACTCAACGTTCTGCCCAACCGCAGCGCCCTCGGGCGCTACAACATAATTCGTGCGGCCGTCGTCGAAAGAAACCATTGCCACAACAGCGTTCCTGCCGCCTTCCTTAATCAAATCCACAATCTCGCCCCTGAGCACGCTGTCCTGCTGTTCGCTTAGCGGGATGTAAGAAACAGTTATTCCCTTGTTCTTCGCGATGTAAACAGGGCTTCCTTTTCCCCTGCGCTGCTGCCTTAGATTTTTTCCCATAAAAACCACGTCAAAAAAACCATTTCACCTTTCAACAATCCCTGCCAAGCATCAGGCTTCCAATGCCTGCGCAAAAAATCATATCACTCCGAGCTTTGTCGCGATTTCGTCCGCCTTGAACTGCCTGTTTATTTTCACTATCGCCTTCTTGCGCCCTTTCCTGTCGTTGACAACGCGCACGCTGTCAACCTTTACACCGTAAGACTGCTGCACAACCTTTTTAACATCCTGCTTCGTGGCAGCATTGTTAACGATAAAGCAAAGCTTGTTCTCGCGCTCTATCATATTTACAGCCTTCTCGGTGATCAACGGGAAAAGAATTACCTCAAAACCATGCAATTTCACTTCACCGGCTTTTTTCATTTCTTACCACCAACCGCGCCTGCTTTGGCGTGCCCGTGCCCAACAGTTTTCATTGCTTCGGCAACCTTAACCTTTCTCTCCACATCTTTACTCGCCTCAACAGATTTAGCTTCCTTCTTCGGTTTTTCGCCAAGCGCTTTTATTGCGCCCTCGCTCCAGAGCACAAGCCTGCCGGGAACAGTTCCCGGCGCCAGCAGCGCGGCGTTCAGGTTGCGCACAACGCAAACGTCCACGCCCGACAGGTTCCTGCCGGCTTTGAAAACCGCTGCGTTTTCCCTTGTAACAATCAAAATGCTTTTCTTCTGCTTAAAAATGCGCCCCCTTTTCTTGCCCTTGCCCGCCCTGCGCCTTCTCTTGCCTTTTGCATTATCTATATCCGCAGCCAATCCAAGCGCGCTCAAAACGCCGACCAATTGCTTTGTTTTCCCGATTGCCTCTATCTTGTCCTCCACGATAACAGGGAGCTTCGCGTCCTTTGCAAGAACATGCCTTGCCACCACGAGTTCGCGCTTTGCGCTTGCGGCAATAGCGGAAGCAGTAGCAGCCCTTTTTTCCTTTTTGTTTATTTCCTCTATAATCGTTTTTTCCGCTTTCAGCGGGTGAGCCTGGGGACCGCCGACTGCCTGCGGCACTCTTGCAACCTTGCCCCGCAGCCTGCCGCCCCTGTTTCTCAGCCTCGGCAGCCTTGACCTGCCAACGTTGATGCTCCTGTCATCACCAGGCAAATCCCTTCTTCCCCTGTAGCGCGCGGTGTTAAGCCTGCCGGCCCAGGCGAAAGCGCCCTTGGGCTGTATAGCTGCGCTCTGGATGCTCAGGACAGCCCTCTTTATCAGGCCCCTGTCGACATCAGCGCTGAACTGCGTGGGCAGCTCAACCTCATGCAGCTTTTTTCCCTCAATTGAAAAAACATCAGCTCTCATAAAAAACACCAATAATCCAACCCTCTTTCTCCAAAATTTTGTTTTCAATTTCCTTGTTTTTCCCTCGCTTTTTTCCCCCATGCCGTTTTCCGGCTTTCTGTTCAACCTCTTTCTTCACGCCCTTATTTTCAATTCCTTTGCTTTTTTCTACACGCCTTTCTTCCGGCTTTCTGTTCAGCCCTCTTTCTTTTTCTCCCTGTGTTCTTCTCCCTTTACTGCCGCGGATATTTCGTCTGCAACGCTTTTCTTATCCTCTTTCTTATCTTCACGCACCAAAATCTTCTGCGCCTTCACATCCTCTTCGCCCAAAAGCACAGGCTTTGCGCTGCTTGTTGCAATGTAATCAATCGCCTCAAGCTTGTGCCTCTCGAAAGGCGTGTGCCTTGCCGGCATGCGCAGCGCAATCGCCCTTTTGGAGGGCCCGACAATGCTGCCCGCGACAATCAGAAAATCGTTCAAAATCAAACCGTAATTCTTGAAGCCGCCGGCGGGATTAACGCTCGCGGTATCGCCCGCGCTTCCGACCTTTAGCACCCTCTTGTTGTATTCCGTACGCGAATGGTAACCCATCTGCCCGGACCTTGCCACGGTCCACATCACTGTCGGCGGGTGCCACGGCCCGATGCTTCCGACCATGCGCTCTTTTTTGGCTTTCCTGCGCAAAGTCTTCACGCCGAACCTTTTCACTGGCCCCTGCATTCCCTTTCCCTTGCTCACAGCCTTGACATCGACAAAATGCCGCCCCGCAATAAAATCAGCGACCTTAAGCTCTTTCCCCAAGTGTTCTTTTGCAAACTGCAACTGCTGCTGCACGCCTCCGCTCAGCGAAACCTCGCCCACGGCAGGCTTCTTTTTGCCAATGCCAGTTAGATGAGGCTGCGAGTGGCAGAGCAATCGCACTTCAGTAATCTTTTCCTTTTCTTTCGCAAAATCGTCAACGCTGTGGAAAGATTTTTCAACGTGCTTTATTTTTCCCAAGTCTGCTTTGCTTTTTTCCGCGCCGTCTTTTGCAGCAACGGCTTTTCCGCCCTGCTCTTCCTTTCCCGCCCCTTTCCCCTTCTTGCCTTTCTTCTGCTTGAAGTCCCGGATGCGCCTAAGCAGGTGCTTATCGGCGCCCTGCGCGAAAACATCGCCAAGCGGAACAGTGCCGTATCTTCCAGCCTCGGTCTTCGCATAAGCCCTTGCTCCGAAAACCCGCAGCGGCGGCGCTTCCAAAATAGTAACTGGCGCGGAAACCTCCTGCCCAAAACTAATCCCTTTTTCGTGCGCGTCCCTGCCGATGACATGCGTCATTCCGACCTTGTAAGCCAAAAAGTTCAGCGGGTGCGCCGGCTCTCCTTCTTTCTGCGCGGGCCTTACAAAAGCCCTGAACGCGGGAGTTTCGCGCGCGGCTTTCTTGCGCGGGTAAAACGCAAGGCTTCCTCTCCTATGCCTCGAGATTCTGACCATGTCTCATTCACGCTATCTTTCTTTCCAATGCCTGCATCCAACGCTCACTGTTGGATACACAGCAATTTCATGCAACAGGAAAGCCTGTTGTGGAACCAAAAGGCTCCAAAACGCCAATTAGAACAAAACAATTGGCATTTACATCCGCAGCGTTTCGCTGCCGATGCAGTGTGCTAATATATTACTATTTTAGCCTATGGTAATCTTTATAAATGATAATTATGGGGCTTTTTTTTGAGCCAAAACAATAGTCTTACTGGTGCGGCTCGTTGCCGTGTGTGGCTCGATAAAAAATAGTTTTTGCGGGTTAAAAAGCTTGCTTTCGGGCAATAAACCCCAAAACAGCGCATACTTAAAAATAAAAAAATCGGGGGCAGCGCCCCCTGCTGCTTTGTGGGGGCGGACTTATTTGAAGTATGGCAAATTGCATGGCAATTTGTCATATGCAAAAAGCCGTTTTATGTTCAATTAATTAGCTTTTTGCCATAGCCCACCAATGAATTGAAGCTGCTGTGCAACAGCCTTTTTTGCCCCGCAAAAAAGCCTGGGGAAAAAATGCTTCGCATTGCAGCGAAAGGCTGGGCAAAATAACCTGCCTTGGCAGCCTTGTGCTTCACGCTAACCCTGTTTGCTTTCCTTGCATTCGCTTTCTTTGCCATATTTTCACCTCTTTGATCGCTCATTTGTTTTCAATTATAGTGAAATGCTTGAATATTTAAACAATAAATTGCATTTCACATATCGCAAACAGCAATAAAAAGTTCAAAAATAAACGCTGTTTGCTATAAAAAAAGAAAAAAGTGCTGTTTTATTGCTTTACCACAAGGTAAAACAAAAGCAGCACTAGCGCCGCAAGCACGAAAGTGCTGAGGCTGCTGCTCAGGACAGCGAAGCCTGTTGACATCGCGCCCCTAAGCTGCCTTATTGCATCGGTCGCTGTGCTCCCGTCGGTTCCCTGCACTGCAGCGCCGCTCGGATTATTTTCGTGTATTTCGGCACGCTAATGAGAGAAGGGTTAACAGTAAGCCCGGGCCCCTGCAGCCTTATTGTAATCCTGCTGCCGCTGGTGTTGTTAATTGTAATGGGCACATTGCTGTTTGCGCCAACATCCTGGCTTTCCGGAGCTGACAGGCTGGTGCCGCTGCTACTACAAGCAACCGTGCTGGGCGTTGGCGCAGGCGCAAAGCTGCCGCTTGCCGGCGCTTTATTGACTATTGATACCCTGAATGCCTCAACGCCGTTCGCGTCTATGTAGCAGCTTTCCTGGTTCTGGAAATGCCCTTTTACGTCGATGAAAGCGTATTCGCTGCCTAGTTCAGCGCCGTCGTAAGCCCTTGCTTTCACTGTGAAGGCTGCTGTTTTTCCGGCTTTCGCCAGCTTGTCGTAGCCGGCTGTTTCTGTGGTAAAATTGCCGCTGTTGTCGAAAGCGTCAACGTAATCAATGTAGAAGTTTTCAATTCCGCTGTTCACAATGTAGAATGTTGCGTTCGCTGTTTCCCCCTGCGCCACTGCCAAGGTGCTGCTGTTGATGCCAATGTCCAGGCAGCCTGCTTCGGCTTCGCTTGGGGTTGTTCCGCCTCCGCCGCCAGTGCCGCTGTTTCTCACGTGCACTGTGAACTGCTCTTCAACCATGTCGTCGTAATAGCAGTATGCGCTGTCCCTGAATTTTCCCCTTGCTTTCAGCGTCACTGTGCCGCTTCTTTCAGCGCTAACGCTGTTCGAGTTTATTCTTACCCTGAAGGTGGCGGCATTGCCGGCGCTGACCGCGCTTGGCTTGTTGTAAAGGGTTGCGTCGAAGTAGCCGCTGTCCTCGCTTACCTCTATGCCATAAAGGTCGAACTGCCTGTTCGCGGTGTTTTCTATTGTAAAAGAGTATGTTCCAGCGCTGGCCTCGTCGATGTAGATGCCCGAGGCATGCATCCTGATGCTCCTGCAGTCGTTTCCCGCGCTTTGCTGGGTCTGGACTTTTATGTTGAATTTGCTATCGCCGATGTCGCCGAAACCGCAGTAAGTGCCGTCGCCGAAAATTCCCCTTACCCTTACAATCGCCCTGCCGTTGGTGTCAGTGTTCACGCCTTCGGCGTTGACCCTGAGCGTTATTTCCCCGCTGCTGTCCGCTGCAATCCTGCTGCTGTAATCAGTTGCCGTTACAGTGAAAGGGCTTGAGCTATCTTCTTTGTAGGCCTGTATCTCGTAAACCTCAAAGCTGTAGTTGCTGTAATTGTTTATCGGGAAATAAAGATATCCCGAAGCGTTGCCCGTGAATGTGCCGTCTTCAACGTCAACGGCGATGTCATTGCAAATGCTGTCGGCTCTTGCGCCCGCTAAAGAAAAAGAAACAAGCAAGAGCATCAATCCCAAGAGTATCGGCTTTTGCTTCATTGTATAAAATTGGGGGGCAGGAAGTATTTAAAGGTTACTGATTAACGTAAAGAAGTTAATAATACGGTCTTTTTGCATGCTGCTGCCCTTTGGAAGTTGGGCCCTAATTGGCCTACTGTGCTGCTGGTAATGCTGCGCGGTGTTTTGAATGTTTATGTGTTTTCGCAGTAGTTTTTCCCTTGCAGGCTGTTTTGGTAGTGTTGTTGTATTTCTGTTGCGGTTAGTGCTGTGTTGTATGTTGCTATTTCGTCCAGCTGTCCTTTCCAGTTGTAGCCGCCTGTTCCTTTTCCGATGTATAGTGGGCTGTTTGAGTGTTTGATTGGTTGTATGTATGCTGTGGTGCCTGTTAGTGTTCCGTTTGTGTATATTTTGAGTTGTTTTTGGTCGTATGTTGCTGCTATGTGTGTCCAGGTGTTTGTTTGAATGCTTGTTTTGGCGATTGGGTTTTGCCAGTTGTTTATGAAGAATCTGATGCTTTTGTCTGCTGTTGAGTATGACATTCCGTATCCGTCTGTCCAGCTTGCTTGCGTGGTTTTCATTATTATTGTGTTCCAGCCGCTGGTGGTTGCGAGGTTTGCCCATGCTTCTATTGTCAGTTGCCCTGGTTTTTGGGCTTGGTTGTCGTTTATGCTGAGGTAGTCTGTTGTTCCGTTCAGGTTTATTGCTTTGCCTATTTTTCCTTGTACGTAGGTTGGGTTTCCGTTTGTTGTTGCGTTGTTTTTTCCTGTTGTGTCGTTTGCGTTGTTTTCGAATTGCCAGTATCCTGTCATGTTGTTTGGGCAGTTGTTTGGTTGTGCTGTGCATTCTGTGTTTGTTGTGCATTGGTTTGTTCCTGGTCCTTGCAATTGTACGCATTGCTGGTTTATGCACTCATAGTGGGTTCCTTGTAGTTTGAACTCCTGCTGCAATGCATAATACCCTTTTCTTGGCGTTACCTTGTCCGGCCCAGACGCTGACTTTTCAGCCCTTACGATGCCCCACCATTCCTCGTTGCTGTAGCCGTCTGGGTGGCTTGTGGTTACGTAGCCCCCGAAATCATGCGCGTCAACCACGCCAGCCCGGTCTTTCCACCATTCGTCACTATAAGCCATTAAACTGCCGCCAATCGCAACTTGGGCGCTAGCAATCTCCCTCCACAACGCCGCATCCCAGTCTGCCTGTGTTTGCTCGTACTCTGTTTTTGTGGCATTGTTAAGGGCGTCGATGCCGTATTCTGTCACCAGCAGAGGTTTCGCTGTCTTGCCTGCAAAGGTATTGAAAAAATTCCCGAATGTTTGCCCGGGATAATGGTTTATCCCCCAGATGTCCACATAAGGGATGCTCGCATCGTCAGCCCCGCCTGCCACGTTTCCTACAGTATTCATCTGGCCGGGCATTTCTAACGCGATTGCCATTACCGGGTGGTATGCGCTGCCCTCTATCTCGTAAGCCTTTTTTGCCATTTCGTTTACAAGCGAAAAGTAAGCGGCATGCTTCTGATTGTTGCCGTTAGCATAGAAGTAGTTCTCCTCGTTGCCGATTGCCCACACAAGCACGGCAGGGTGGTTTTTGTACTTGTTTACGTATGCGCTGAAGTCTGCAATAATTGCTTGCCTGGCTGAATTATCCTGGTAGTCTATATTGTCGCCCATCCAGTACCCCATTATGACCATGAGCGGCTGGTTGCCGTTGTTCCAGGCGTCGTCAAGGAAAGCCTGGCTGTTTACTTTTCCCCATGTCCTGATGGCGTTTGCGCCCATAGCACGCAGCAGGGAGAAGTCCCTGGCGGTTAATTCTGGGTGAACAGTAACATCATAGCCCCATTCGGGGTTTTGACCTATAGGGATGGGGGCATAGCCAATGCTCTTGGCTTTGAATTCGCTGCCGTTTACAAACAGTTTTCTGCCCGCGACCTTGACAGCGCCAGTGCTTTGCGGCTTTGAGAAATTGCATGTTCCGTTTGTGCATCCGTTTGTGCATGTTTCCTTTTGCTGTGGTGTTGTTGTGTTTGTGCATTGTGCGTTTTCTGTTCCTGGGCTGTTGCAAGTGTATGTAGTGTAGTTTTGGTATACGTTGCCGTTGGAACAGGTGGGCGAGCCTGTCCAGCCGTCTGTTCCGCAGTCAGAGTTCTTGGTGCAGGCTGGTACAGGGTTGGTGCTGGTGTAGCCGACTAGCTTGACGGCATCTACGCATCCCCAGCTTCCGTTTTTTGTTGTTATTCTGGCTTTATTCGTAAGGTAGGTTTTTTGGGCGAACGCTATTTGTAGTGTGCATGTTGTGTTTGTTCCTTGCCATACGGTTTCCGAGCTTCCGTTTTCCTTGACAAGTTCTACTTTTTCTATTTCAAAATATCCGAGGGAGGGGCCTGAAAAATAAATTTCCAGGGTTGTGGCATAGACGCTCTTGCTGAATTCTAGCTCTATGGTGCTGT
>JAPLVT010000123.1 GCA_026396975.1 Candidatus Iainarchaeum sp. | reverse complement strand
GTGTGCAATAAACTTGCAGTTTCTACGAGCGATAAACTTGCATTGTTTTTTGGGCGCGGCTGCCGCTGTAAGAAGGTTAAAAAAAAGAAAAAAAAGGCGCCTTTTTGGAAAAGGCGCTTCACGCGTTTTCTCACTGGATTTCGAACTGCACGCTTACCGTGGCAGTGAACTCTATGTCTCCGGGCGAAATCGGCGTTGGGGCAGCTGCTCCAGCTGTTTCCATTGCCATGTTCCTGTAGTAGACCGGCGTGTAGTAGTTGCTGCTTTCGCTGGCGCTGTAAACGCTTCCCACTCCGATGCCGAGCCCTGTTGCAATGCTTTGGGCTTTAGCCCTAGCGTTTGCTGAAGCGTCCTGCAATGCTGCAGTGCGCAGGGAGCTCTGGGTTTCGGTTGTCAGGCCGAAGCTCACTCCGCTGACGCTGTTGGCGCCTGCTTCGACGGCAGCGTCAATGGTGCTGCCGACTTTTGCGAGGTCTCTTACGGTAACCTGGATGCTGTTAGTGGTCCTGTAGCCGATTGATTCGCTTTTTTGCAGCACCTGGTCCCACTGGAATTCCTCGTTCAGCGAGTATGAAGTGGTTTCAATGTCGTCAGCCGCAATGCCTGCCGCTTTCAGCGCGTCCATTACCCTGTTCGAGAGAACGGCGTTGTCGCTCTGGCTTTTTGATGCGCTCCTGTCCAATGTTTCAACGCTCAGAGTAACGTACGCAAGCTCTGGGCTCGCGGTTTTTGTTACGCTGCCTGAAACTGAAATTAGGCGCACCTGGTTGCCTGAATCATCAGCGGCAAAGCTTATTTCGCCTCCGCCTGATGCGGCTGCACCAGTGTTTCCGCTTGGGCTGCCTGATTGCGTTAGATAGCCTGGCACTTGCACTACTATCCGCTGTTCGCCCTGCGTGTTGCCGAGCGCGAGAAACGCAAAGCCTGCTGCAAGCACCAGTACGGCGCAAGCAAGCCCTGCGATAAGCGCGTTTTTTGAGTCCATTTTGTTTTTCACCTCCGATGAAAAGAAGAATGTTCGAACCCTATAAAAAAGGGTATTTGTTTTGTTAGGCAAAATGCTAAGCGGGAAAAATCGCGAAATCACCCCAAAAAAAGCCTTAAATTCAAGTTTTTCCATATACTGTTATAATTTTTGGGGCTTGGCGGGAAAGCATGGCACAGTTTTCGCGCAGGGATGCGCTGATTGTAGTGAAAATCCTTGCGAGCATGTTCAGGGCGCTTGGATTCGCGCTGATACTGCCGTTCTGCGTGTCGCTCTGGTACGGGGAAACCGCTTTTGCCTTGCTGTTCGCGGCAATCGCAATAGCGCTTGTGGCTGCCTGCTCGGCGCTGCGCTTTTTCATCAAAACGCCCGACCCGAAGCTGAGGCATGCAGTTGTTTCGATAGCGCTCGCGTGGGTGCTCGTGGGGCTTGTTTCAAGCGTGCCGTTCGTGTTTTATGGGATGGGCTTTGTGGACGGTTTTTTTGAGAGCGTTTCGGGTTGGAGCGGAACAGGGCTTACAATGGTGGAGAGACCCGAGGTGCTGCCGTTTTCGCTGAATTTCTGGAGGGCTTTCACGCAGTGGGTTGGCGGGTTTGGAATAGTCATTTTGGCTATGCTAATCCTGGAGAAGCCTAAGATCGCGAGAAGCCTTTTTGTTGCAGATGGGAGAACGGAAAACTTTTACCTGAATGTTGTGAAGATAGCGAGAGTGCTGGCAGTAATATACCTCTTTTATACTGCGATCGGGATTGCGGGTTTTTTGCTCGCGGGCCTGAGCCCTTTTGATGCGGTCGTGCATACTTTTACCACTCTTGCGACAGGCGGCTTCAGCAGCAACAGTGTGGGAGTGGGGGCATACGGAACCTGGGCTATTGTTGTGTCTATTTTCCTTATGGTCATCGGCGGGATCAGCTTCATGAGCCACAGGGAACTGCTGAGGATGCGGTTGCGGGAATTCTGGGCAAACCCTGAGGTCAGGCTTTTTTTTGGAATAATATCTGCCGCAATGCTGCTGGTTAGCGCGAACATGCTGTTTGCGGGCGATTTCAAGCCGCTGGAGCAGTTGTTCTATATTATTTCCGCTATTACTGGCACTGGCGCAACGACTTTTTTTCAGGCAAGCCAGTTTCCGATTGCAAGCGTTTTCATTCTCATACTGCTTATGGTCAGCGGCGCTTGCTTCGGAAGCACTACGGGAGCGCTTAAGCTCTGGAGGATTCTGGTTGTTTTCAAGGTGCTTGCGAGGGAGATCCGCAAAGTGTTTTTGCCGGCGGGAGCTGTTACACCGATAAGGATACACGACAGCTGCATGGAAAGCGAGAGGGCGCTTGCCGTAGTGGCTTTTGTGTGCCTGTATCTCTTGCTGCTGTCTTGGTGAGCGCTTGTTTTCATGTTTTTTGGGTATGGGTCAATTGTATCTGTTTTCACTGTTGCTTCTGCGCAGGTAAA
>JAPLVT010000131.1 GCA_026396975.1 Candidatus Iainarchaeum sp. | reverse complement strand
GGCACATCTGCCCTTGCGTTGCAGCTCCACCTGATATCTATTTTCCGTTTTATTTTTTCTTCGCAGAATTCATGCACGCGCTTTGGCAGTGCTGTGAACGTGTCGTCCTCTAGGAAAATTTCTTTCGCTTCGGGGAAAGCGCTTTCAATGAATTCCAGCTCTTCCATCACGTTGCCGATGCTTCTTGTCCTGTATCCGCCGATGTTCAGGACATGCGTCCAGTAGCAGAACTTGCACTTGAACGGGCAGCCCCTGCCGGTTACTATTGTTACCTCGGGGTAGAGGTTTGCGCTGTAAAAATAATCCCTTATGTTAAGGTGCCTCTTGTATACCTCGCTCACGAAAGGCAGCTCGTCAAGGTTTTCTATCGGAACCCTGCCCTGGTTTCTGAAAAGCTTGTTTTTTCCGCCCCTGAAAGCAATGCCGCTTATTTTTTTCATGCTCTTTCGGTCGGTTTTCCCTTTTTCGACTTTTTCCGCGAGCTCCCTCAAGGTGTAATCATATTCGTGAACTGTTACAGCGTCAATCGCATCGCTCAACCGCAGTGTTTCAATCGGCAGCGCGCTTGGGTGGGTTCCGACAAGCACTGAAAAAGCCCCTGTTTCGCGCTTCAGCTGCTCAAGCACTTTCACATCGTTGTATATGCTCGGCGTGCTTGTGTCGCTTGCAATAATTTCCGGTCTGAATTTCCGCGCAATCTCTTTTACATCTTCAAGAGTTTTTCCGGAAGCCGGCGCGTCGACAAGCTTTACACTGTGCCCTGCCTTTTCCAGAACGCCAGTGGCATAGGAAAGCCAGACCGGGAAATAAAGCGTGCCGCCCTTTGTGACCGCGGGGGAGCGGCTGTTCCTGCTGTATTTTGGGAAGAACGGCGGGTTCAGCATGAGTATGCGCATGGTTCAAGCACCCTTTTCCGCCACAACAAGGTAAACGTCGCCGAGGGAAACGAAAAAGAAATTCCCCATGTTTTTCTTGTGCCGCACGATGAACCCGTTCTTTTCAAGCAATTCCTGCATTTTTGCCGGCGTGTAGAGATGCACATGGCATTGATGCACGAGAAAATCGGCTTTCCCGAACAAAAACCTGACCCTGTGCTTCAGGTAAGTGGGATTGTCGGTTGTGAGCAGCAGTAGCCCGCCTTTCCTGAGCACTCTCCTGCATTCCTGCAGGAAAACGCTTATCACCGGCAGGTGCTCGACAACTTCGCTGCAAAACACCGCGTCGAATTCCCCCGCCCTGAAGGGCAGCTTTTGGTTCAGGTCCGCGACCTTCCCTTCCTGCTGGAAGCCTTTCTTCTTCGCGAAGTCAACCATTTTTTTGTCAAAGTCGATTCCGACAACATAATGCCCGGCTTTTTTGAATTCTTCGCTGTCGAAGCCTGGGCCGCAGCCCGCGTTCAGCACGCGCAGCCCGCTGCCCCTGATGAACCTGAGGGCTTCTCTTGCGCGCCTTCTCGCCCAGCCGTCGTCATTGAACGAGATGTGCTCGGCGTTTTCCCGAAGGGAGCGGTTTGTCGATTCGATATTTTTGTCCATCTGAAATTACCTTTCCGCAATCTGCAA
>JAPLVT010000103.1 GCA_026396975.1 Candidatus Iainarchaeum sp. | reverse complement strand
GGGCGGGTTTGTTTTTTAAAAACTGCGCACCGAAAAAGTATTTTGCTGCGGAGGACGGCTTTTACACCCAGGAACTCATAATGGGCTAGGCAAAGCAGTAAATAAAATGTTGCCATGATTATCCAATAACAAATTAGGGGTGGTTGTCAATGAATGTGAAGGAATTGAAGCCGCAGTCCGCGGTGCCGGAGATTGTTCTTGAAGTAACCAGCATTTCCGAGCCAAAGAATTTTGCCAGCAGCAGGGGCAGCGGCAGGCTCTGCAATTTTGCGGGCAAGGACAGTGAGGGCAAGGAGGTAAGGGTAACGCTCTGGAACGAACAGTGCGGCCTTCCAATAAAAGAAGGAAGCAAGGTTAAGATAGAGAACGGCTGGTGCACAGAATACAATGGGGAAAAGCAGGTAAGTGCCGGCAAATTCGGCACGATCAATATTGTGCCAGAGTAGGCCAGCCGGCTTCTTTCAGCTTTTTGAACGCTTCTTCCACAATAGCCCTGTTAACGTAAGGCGCGTGGTGCCTGAAGCCGCCGCCGAAACCATGCGGGATGTGCAGCAGCTCGTGAATCAGTGTTTTCACCTGGTCTTCGGGGCTTTGTTTTTCAAAACGCTCGCTGATCAGTTCAATCACATAAAAAGGCTCACAGTTCATGCCTAACTGGACCACCTTTCCGAGCCCGTGAATCCTCGCGATTACACCCCTGGTTTTAGTGCCCCTGCTCCGCACGCAGGCAATCCTGTCACGCGGGATGTGGCTGAACCCGAGCGCGCCGGCTATTTTCCTAGCCCTTTCAGTCAGGTCCGGGGCAGTAGAGTACCGCATGCGCAAACAAGAAGCGCGAAAAATTAATTAAACAGACCGCAGGCAGTTGTGCGCCAAGGTGACAGCTTAGAGTATTGCCTGCAGCAGCGATTCCACTGCGCTTGGGAAAGCAAGCACTGCGATGGCAAGCAGCAGCATGAACAGCACTCCCTCGTCTAGTTTGTACCACATCACTACCATTGCAATGACAGGCACTAGCAGAAGCAGCGGGCTTATGCCAGCGCTTGCGATCAGATAGCCCGCGAACATTCCAACAGTGAAAATAAGCAGTATTATTGTGCCTATTTTTGCCAATACCACTGGCACAGCCTTTATTATGCCGCCGACGAAATTTGAAACATAGCCCATAAGTAAAATTACGCTTCCTATAATATTTAAACCTGCTTTTTGGCGGCCGCCGAGCCTTCCTGCCGCAACTCACGCTTTCTTTTTTGATGCAACGGCGAGGAAGTAGTCGCATTGCCTTTGCAGCCTGCATACGGGGCAGCGTGGCTTTCTCGGCAGGCAGGCACTCTGGCCGAAGCGCACCATAAGGTGGTTCAGCTCTATCCAATAGCGCCTTTTTATTTTGCCGCGCAGCGCTTCCTCTGTTTGCTCCGGCGTGCGCGTTTTTACGATTCCTATGCGGTTGCTTATCCTGTGCACATGCACGTCCACTGGAATCGCGGGCTTTTTGAATCCGTATACCAGCACGCAGTTGGCTGTTTTTCTCCCAACGCCGGGCAGGGAAAGCAGTTCTTCAATGCTCTCCGGCACGCGCCCGGAAAACCTTTCCACAATCTGCCTGCTAATCTCTTTTATTCTCCCTGCTTTTACTTTGTAGAAGCCCGCGGGCTTTATGAGCCTGCGCAGTTCTGCAATGGGCGCGCCTGCTATTTCTCGCGGCGCGCGGTATTTTTTGAACAACTGCCGTGATGCGCGCTCTGTGTTCTGGTCTTTGGTGCGCTGGCTTAGGACCGTTGCAATCAGGACTTTGAACGGCTTATCGAATTCCACAACCGCCTTTCTGCCGACCGTTTTCCGCATTTCCCTGACAATCAGCGAGATGCCCTTTGCCATGAAAGAAAACCTGTCGGCAAAATTGTTAAAATTAATGCGGTTAACAGGAGCCTTTGCTGTTCAAAAAAAAGCCGTAAAAATTGCGGCCCACTTACCGCTGCCTGCCGATTAAAAAAAGCCGTAAAAATTGCTGTTCACTTGCCTTTGTCCGCCGCAAAGAAAGTGTTCCTGCAGTTCTCCGAGCAGAAGCGTCTGCTGTATAGGTCGTTGTATTTTTGAAGTTCTTTCCCGCAGTTCAGGCAGCGCCATTGCTTGGGCTCCGCAAAGTTCGGCGCCCGCCTCAGCTGCGTTGTCGCCACTAACACTAATCTCCCACCTCTGAAGCAATTATTGTCCGACTTGGAATATAATACTTTGCCGGAGAAAAGCAGGCGGCCTGCCCGCTTCCTTTGCTATAATCAAGGGGGAAACCGGCACTGCTTCCGCTGGGAGCTAACAAAAAAATAGGAAAAAGAAAGGCAAAAAGATTGCTTTGGGTTCACTTGCCTTTGGGCGGCAGCTTTGAAAGCGCGTAAAATGCTTTCAGCGAAACTACCAGTACCGCTGGCGCTGCGAACACGGCTACCGCTTGCAGCATTTTTGCAAATGCTGTTCCGAGCCCGTTGACAACCACGTCCAATTGTGTCAGCAGGCCGCCATTCGGTATTCCGACAACGAGCAACGCTATTCCTGCTATCAGGAATGCCTGGATTTCCTTGTCGGTGATATTGACTAATCCGACAACAAGACCAAGTATCACCAAAAGCAACGGAATGTAACCCGCTACGCCCGGCACCACAACCGCGATTACCCCGCTGAGGATCGCGATCAGCACACCGAGCATGAACGCCCATGCGCCAATTGCTTGTAAGTTAGCCATTTTGCGTACCTCCTAACTTGAGATGGAAAACGTTGTATTTAAACCTTGCCTCAAGCAGCAAACAGGCAAATGGGGGGTAACCGAGATCGCGGGCGCATATTTTATAATGGGTTGGCAATAGCCTATGCCGTGGGCTGCACTAAAGCTGTTTTGCGTTGGGCATAACCGGAAAAAGAAGCTTTTGGGTTATGCTTTCCTTTTTGCTTTGCTGACGCCGAAATTAGCGTACTTCCGGTATTTCTGCATTGTCCATGCCGGCGGTTGTTTGCGCCTAAGCCTGAACTCTTCCTCCAAGAGACGCGCCCTCAGAGAATCATCAATATTGCCGAAAACCATTTGCCCACCTTTTTTTGTGTTCTAGAAAAATCGCTAAAAAGCAGCTGATTGCATCTAGCTGGTTATACCTAATACTATAGTTAAACTCTTTAAAAACATATTGCCTTCACCTATTACCGGCCATGAAACGCGTAAGCGAGATGATTGTCAAAGGGGCTTTCTTCTTTATAGTTGGGGTCGCTCTTGCGACATTGTTCTTATGGAGCCTGGTCCAAGGGGTCCTAAGCCACGTGAGCGGCGGCCAATTTACTC
>JAPLVT010000082.1 GCA_026396975.1 Candidatus Iainarchaeum sp. | reverse complement strand
ATCGGCGCCCAGTCCCTCCTCACGTACTCGAAGCCCACTATCTTCAGGTTCCCGTGCGCGTCTATAAGGGCGTATTTTTTCTTCGCTGCCTCGCCGCTTTCTTTTGTGACAAAAATCCCCCTTTTGTATAATCCTTCAAGCTCAAGGTTCATTACCCCGGGCAGCTGCTTGTTTATGCTGGCAACAAACTCTTCCACGTCGCTTTTTCCCATTCCGGATGGAATCTCCAAATGTGCCGAATCTGTGTCCCCGTAAAGCACCTTGAATCCCGCTTCTTCGGCTTTTTCGCCGACCCATTGCACGTACTGCCTGCTCCACGCGGTTATGGCGGAGGCGCATTCCCTGCTGTAGAACCTGCTCCGCGCATATCCGAGGTAACCGTAAAAGCTGTTGAGCAGTATTTTCAGCGCGTGCTGCCGCGCGTTCAGCAGGCCGTATTCCTTGTTTTCTTTTCCTTTGGTTTCTTTAATCTGTTTTTTTATCTGCATTCTCCTGTCAAACAGTTCGCGGAGTATCGAGGCAAGCAGCCCGTCTTTTTTAGTGCAGAACCACTGCTCGTTCGGCGCGAGGTTTTTTTGCCTGCATTCCTCGTGCCCGCAGCGCAGCGTGTCCGGGCTGATGTTGTGCGAAATCATTATCGTGGGGTGAAGCGAGCTGAAGTCAAGCACCGCGATGTTCTCGTGCAGCCCCGGCAGAGGCTGCCTGACAAAGCCGCCAACGTATGTCTGCATCAGCCGCGCCTGAACAGCGCTGTCATCAGGCTTGTTTGCGATTAGGTTGCCCGATTGCCTGCATTTGTTCATTATGAGGTATTCTACCAGCATGCTCGCGCTGCTCCTGCTCACCTCGAAAAGAGTCTGCTTTACCAGCCTGCAAAGCTCTCCCAGCAGCGGGAGGTATTGCAGCGCGATTTTTTCCGCGCTTTCGCTGTCTTCCCTGCAGTATGCCGCCAGTTCGTCCAGCCCTTCGGAAGAGCGCCAAATCTCATTGATGCGCTTCGCTGTTATCTTGCCCTTGTTTTCGCCGTACAGCGATGCAACAACGCTTTCCAGGTCAAATTTGACAAGGTTCACTACTCCGAAGCGGTTTAGGAAGCGCAGCATCTTGTACACGTCAAGGTGCTGCACGCCGCGCAGCCTTGCCGTGTTGTCCATTCCTTTTCTTTTTATTTGGGGTTCGGTTCCGTCCGCGCCCAGCCTTGTTTTCAGCCCGAATTTTTCGCACCTTGCCATGAGGTATGGGAAATCAAAGCCGTCTCCGTTGTATGTGGCGATTATGTCCGCGCCGCTTTTCCGCAGCCGCTGCAACAGTTCCTGCAGCATTTCCTTCTCGCCGGGAAATTTTTCCACGCACTCCGCAGTGAATTTTTTCTCGTAGCTCAGCACGGCTGCCTTTTTTGCGCCTGCGATGCTTGCCATGAGCACAGGGTCTTTTTTCGGGTCGCTGAAGCGCTCCGGGCTGAGCGTCTCAAGGTCGAACGATACAATTCTGAATTCAGGCGGGTTTTCTTTTTCATGCGGCGCTGGCTCGGCTTTTTTTATCTCATTCCCATCAACCTCGAGCAGCACGCTGCTCATCGGCCGCAGTTCGTGGTCGAGCAGATACCGCTTTGCGAAAGGAATGTCATACTCGAACCTTTCCACGATGCCCGGAATGCCGCCCAGCTCGTTCCTGATTGCCGCGAGATGCTGCACGCTGTCGAATTCGAGGCGCAGGGCTTTTTCAGCGTTCGCGGTTTTGGCGGACCGCGCTCCCGCTATTTTTGCGCCTTCGCTGAATTGCGCCGCAAGAAGCGCTTTTCCGGCTTTTTCGGGGTCTTCAACAGTGACAAAAAAGTACGGCCTGAACAGCGGGTCTTCGAATATTTCTATTCCACTGCTTGTCCGGACAAAAAGCCTTATTACGCTCTTTCCGCCCCTGTTCGCGTAGTCGACGTCGAGCAGTACGCCGTTGACCTTGCTTTCCCCCATCCAAATCTATTTAGTGGGATAAACAATTATTTAATATTGGCTTGTTGCGCGGGGCAGGCTGCTTTGCGGTTTTGCCTTTGTTCCTGGAATTTGATATTGGTTTATTGCGCAATGCCGGCTGCTTTGTTGCGCATGGCTTGCCGCTTTGCGGTTTTGCCTTTGTATCGGGATTAACAATTATTTAATATTAGTTTGTTGCTTTTATTAGCAGCACAACGGTGAATGTTCTTATGCCAAGGCCTGAACAGGGGAAGGTTGTAAAGGTTTCCGAGGTTTTCTACCGGCTGCAGGAGGATATAAGGTCCTTGAACAGCAGCGTGCTGATCATCACCCAGAAGATGAGGTACATTGTCAGGAACGAGAAGATCCTCGGCAGGAACCTCATTGTATTGCACAGGAAGCTGAAAGACTTTGAGAGCCAGGCTGCTTTGGGGCAAACCAGCGGAGGCGCGGGAGGCGTGCCCGGCAGCATTTCCCTCGACATCGTAATGCAGAAGCTGGAAGAGCTGAACAAGAGGGCGGTTGAACTGCAGGTGCAGTTGCAGGATTTGCAGCAGAACGCGGCCACAAAGGACGAGCTGCAGGAAATGCGCTATGTCATCAACACAATCAACCCGCTGCAGTTTGCCACGCTCGAGCAGGTAAAGGAAATGCTCGGCAGGAAAGCTGGCAGCACAGGCGGCGTAAAGCCCGAAAGGAAAAAGAAGAAGTACTAATTTTTTTGTTGTTTTATCGCTGTTTTTCTGTGAATCCCTGCTACATTTTTTACAGTTTATTGCCAAATGCTGAGATAAAGTGTAACGCGCTTTTGCCTATTTCATTGTGCTCAGGCCGGGCCTTAACAGCACCCTGTAAGCCCTCTTGTCCCGCAGCTGCACTGAAGCGTCGTTTCCGCCGACAATGTTCGCTTTCGCACCCGCGAGCGCAAGCACGCCCTCGTTCAGCAGTACTTCCTTTTCGCACCCTGCCGCGAAGCCGACGCCGAATTTGCGCATTTCCCCCAATGCGCCCAGCAGGTGCTGCTGCGTTATGTTCATTTTTGGCGGGAATATTTTTTCCGTCCACGGGAGCACTATCATTGCCCGCAGCTGGGTTGTTTCGCCCTGCGGCCTGAAAAATTCGAGCAGCTCGTTCACGAGGCTGTCAAGTAGCAGTTGTTTCTCCCTGCCGTACAATCCAACTATGTTTATTATGCTCGCCCTGCCAATCGCCTTGAACCATTTTTTTGCGATCTCGGACATGTTGTTGTCGCCGTCGAAAAAATCTGGGTAAAGCAGGCCGATTGCCTTGGCGACTCTTCCCGCCCGCATGAGCGCGAACTGGTGCGCTTCATCCCCGCTTACCCTCGCGTCAAGCGCTGCGGCCAGCGCGTCAGGGCTCTGCGGCTTTGATTCCGCTATCTCGCGCGCGAACAGCTCGGTTATTCCGCCCTGCTCGCAGCCGAGCAGCTGCAGCATTCCCCTCTTGTCTACAGCTCCAAGGCTGGCCTTGACCTCCTTGTGCGGCGTGAAAACAGCCAAAGGAAAGCCAATCGACTCGGCCTGCACGCCGTAGCCGTGCAGTTCGCTTGGATTCTGGTTCGGCTGGTTCAGCCCGAAAAAGCGGTTTTCGTGGTCGAAAATTATTGTGGGAAGGTTTGACAGCAGGCTTCCCTCGGCGATGATGTGCAGCAGCCGCGCCCTCTCGCCTGTGGTGCCGCCGCTTACAACTGTCTCCCTGAAAAGAGAGAAAGGCTCTGTCACGGCTTTTCCTTCGCGCGTGATGCCGAGAATAACGCTTCCTGTTCCCATGGGCTGTGCTTGGGCGGCAACAGGGGCTGCTGTCTCAGCGCCCATCTTTTCCCTTGAAAGCAGCGGCACTATCAGCGGCTGCGCGAAAAAAGCCGCTTTCACTTCGCCGCTGCATTGCTGCAGCGGCAGCAATTCCAGGTCGTAAGCCCTCGCGACATCTGTTATTACCCTAATTCCCTGGCGCAATTGCACAATCAGATCGTCCACTGCCCCTGCAACCTCTTCTTCCACAGGGCCGCTGTACGCGGGCTTTGAGGGAATTGCGATGAAGCTTATCGTCTGCCTTCCGTCGTGCCTTGAAAATGCTATTGCCTCGCGCTGCATTGTTTCGACAAAAGCGCTTACCTCGCCCATGGCGCTGAATGCCGCGAATGCCTGCAGCACAACTCCGCTAACCTGCCCCGCCTGCTTTTCATAAACCAGCAGCAGCAAAAAACCGTCCTGGTTGCTTAACAGCTCTGTCTCATGCCCCTGGAAAACACCGCTGAAAATAGCCGTCCACGGCCCCTGCCTCAAACCGAAACGCATCAAATGCACCTTTGGTTGCAAGCCAATTTATTTAAACAAGTATAATTATATTATAAGTATTGCAAAGAGTATAAATAATTGCGTCAATTACTCTTTTGCATACACTGCAAAACAGGGTTTTGCGATGCGTCGAAAAGCCAATGGCTTTTCAACGTAGCAAACTGCAATAAATTCCAGGATATGTGCAGTTTGCCATAAAATATAAAACTTTCAACAAGCCGAAAAGCGGGAAATCCCCACAAAGGGCGTGTTTGCGAATGGTAAACAGGGCAATTGTCATCGAAACAATAAAGAAAATGTACGACAGCGGAATAGATGACAGCGTTGTCGAGCAGACCCTAAAGGACATAGGGCTGAAAAAAGGCGAAATAGGCGAATACCTTGCCGAGGCAAAGGGCGGCACTGGGCCCGCAGGCGCGGGGGAAAGCGCCCCGCTCGGGAACAACTCCGCTGACGCGATAAGGCGGCGTATCGACGAAACCCACGAAATGCAGGAAGCCCTGCACACAACCACCCATGTCGCGCTTGAGGAGCACGGCGCAAAAGTGGACGCTGTCCATGAGAGGGTTAGCGCCATAGAAGAAAGGCTTAGCGCTCTTGCGGCCGGCCCGGGAACCCAGCAGCTGCAGGACGGCATTATCGGGCTGAACGTGCGTATTGCCTCGCTTGAGCAGCAGGTAAGGGACCTGAAAGCCTCTGTGAACGCCACAAAATCCGTCATGGACAAGATTCTTGAGACAAGCAGGGAAATAGCCGAGAAGCTTTAATCGCGGGCTGCGTTAATTCCGGTTCGGCGCCAAAAAAGCAATAATTTCTTTTTTTCCGTGCTTGAACAGTTAGCCCGTGCAAAAAAGATAAAATTCCTTTTTTTTATTTGAATAGTTTGTTGAAATAAGCCATCAGCCGCCCTGCAGCGCTGGCGCTTGCGCCGTGCCCCTTGTACTTAAATCTTTTTCTGTCCGGCGAGAAAGCCTGCTGCCCGACAATGTCGCCCGCGTTCCTAATCCCTTCAACAAAAACGCTTTCATCAGGAGTGCTTCCCTCGGCTTTTTCGGCTTCCTCCCTAACACCCGCGGAAAGAGTTTTGCCCAATTCATTCCCGGCTTTTGCAGTGCCGTGCCATGCCTTCGTTATCGCCACAGCAATTGCAGCTATCCAGCAAAGCCCCGCGGGCAGCGGCTGCTCAACAAGGATGAAAACCGCGCCAAGCGCGAGCAGCCCGAGAAAAACAACAGCGTTCAATATTTTCAAGCCCCCAAAATATTTTTTCGGTGCAAAGCGTTCCAACCGCTTTTCAAGCCCAAAATGATTTTTCTGGGCGCAATTCCTCTTCAATCGCTTTCTTAGGGGTTTATGGTGCCGGCTGCTAGTAGCCGCCGCCCAGGCCGCCCATTCCCATTCCGCCGAACATGTCAGCGCTGTACATCTCCTGCTGCGGCTGTTCCTGCTTTCCCCCGCCGCCGAGCACTGTCGCGAATATTATCAGCCCGAAAAGCAGGAAAGGCCAGTACTGCTCAAGGTAAGGCTTTGCGACAAACAAGACTACGGTCGCAATAATCAGCACTGCTGTCGTTGAAGCGCTTCTCATCGTGACAACCATGAGCAGCACTATTGCCGCGATAAGCCAGTTCTGGTTATACTGCACGGCAATCATCATCAGCAGTATTGCAACCATCAGGGTAAAAGTGTCCATCAAACCACTGCATTCGTTTCAGCATCTTTTCCTTTTTGCCGTTAAAGTGTCAATTGAACCCCCAAGCCTTTATTTGGGCATTTTTTCCAATACCCCTTTCCCGAAAACCGCGAAAAGGAATATGCCGACCGGTATCCAGACCAGCCACCTGAACTGGAAAAAGGTGAGGTAAACCACTATCACCGCGAAAAGAATCGCGAGCTTTGCGCTGCCGAGCTGCTTCTTCGCCCAACTGTAAATCCAGATAAGGTAAAAGAGGGAAAGGACAGTTACAAGGTTGTCTGTCAATGGATCCTGCAGCAAAGGCAGCATTGTTTTGCACCTCAAAAGAAATTATGTTTCCCGAGATTATTAAACCTTACGCCGCCGCAGGCGCTGTAAAAAGCGCTTGCCTGAACGTCATTGCCTAATTATAGCGGCGGCGTAATTTCAATCTTGCCTAAGCGTGATTTTTAATCAACCGCTCGGCGCCGCTTTGCGGCTCAGAATTTCCTCAGGCCCATTCCGATTCCGAAAATGACCACACTGAAAACCTGCAGCGTGAGCAGGAAGAAAATCGCAACGTAGATGATGGCGCTTGCGAACGGGTGCTTTATCACCAAATAGTATATCAGCACCCCGCTTATCAGAATAGAAAGAATGCCGTTGCCAATGTACCCCCTTACAGTGGTAAAAATCAAAAAAATAAGGATAATGCGCATGATTATGTCTGCCGCTGGAATAGTAATCATCACAAGCGCGGGCAGGACAATGATTAACGCCAGCACAGCCAGAATAATAACGAATATCTGGACCATCCCGCTCTCGTTCATCCCAAAAGCCCGCCTGCAAAAATCCCCGCCAAGCATTTTCCATCCCTCACATCGGCGGCGGCATCCGCGGCCTGCCTGCCTGCCCTGTTCCCGGCGCCCCGAACTTGTGCATCCTGCTCAGCATTCCGCCCGTGCTGCCAACCTGCGCTTCCTGCGTCTGGCCACCGCCGCCCATGAAGCCCGGGAAAACGAAGAAGAAGTCAACCAGAATGCCCGCCACGCCGAACATCAGCAACATCATAAGCACGTAAATCCCGCCGAAGAAATACCAGTAATCGAACAGGACAAACCAGCTTATGCCTATTATAAGAATGATGCTCAGCGGACCCTTTCCGAGGTGCATTACCACAAAGCTGATTATCGTCATCAGCACGAAAATCTTCAGCGCTATCATCATGTCGCCGAAGAACTCGCCGAAAGAAAGCAACGCAATGCCAGCAGATAGCAAGCCGCCAACCATGGTTAAACCAGTAATAAGTGGGTTTTCTGGTTTAAAATAATTTCCCCAAGCAGCCGGGCTCCAAAGCGCCTAAAAAACAGCGAAAATTGCATTTTCTATTGCCCGTATCCAATGCAGTTCTGGCCTGCCTTGAGCGACTGCTCCAGCGCCTTAACGCTCGTGTTCGTGCCCGCTGTTTCATAGAGCGACTTCGGGTTCCACCAGAAGGCGGTTTTTGTGCCGCTGTTTACAACGCATGCCTTGCCCTCTTTGACAAGGTCGAGGACATCGCTCATCCCCCTTATGCTGTCCATGGCTGCCGCGCTGTTATGGGTCATGTTGCCTATTCCGTTCAGCGCAGCGCTTTGCGCTGCCACGCTGTTCGGCGTAATGAAAACAAGGCTGCTTGGCATTGTCGCCCTTATGTCAAAGCCCCTGCCTACCGGCGTGTAGAAAACAGTCTTCAGGTAAACGTCCCCGGCGTAAACAGCCTTTTCCCAGTCATTGGCATAGGCAAACTGCCAGTTTGGCAAAGAGTCGGTCTGCTTTGCTTCCCTGTCCGGCTTGTAGTCGAAAGCGCTGTACACTGGCACTCCTGTAAAGTCAAGGCATTGCCCCATTCCCTCCCAGAACGTAAGGTTGCCGCCTGTTTCAAGCGGTGTTCCGGCTTCCCTTAGCTCAAAGAAAGCCGCAAAGGGATTGTCTGTCTTCACGCTGTGCATCTTCATTACAACTGGAGTGGCGAAATTCGGGTAAAAACTCAGGTTCTTCTGCGTGGGGTCGCCGCTGTCCTCAATGCTCAGCAGGAATCCCCTGTTTGAGGCGGTTGCATTAATCTGCTTGAAGTCGTTCACAACATCGGTGTTCACGCGCATCACAGGTGTCGAGCCCGCTATTGTGGCTGTCTGGACAAGGTCTCCGCCCGTGCTTATCAATATCTCGCTGGAGGCGTTTTCATAGTTTATTCCGTATCCCTGCCTGCCGTTGCTGGTTTCAACGCCAATATTGCCGTTGAAAGGCAGGTAGTAGAAAATGCTGTTAGGCTTTGGCGCCCTAAGCAAGTACATTTCAACTTTCACTTTCGCGTTAGGCTGCGCGTAAACATCGAACAAGTCCCAGTCGTCGCCCACAAAGTCCACGTCCAGCACGACATCGTACAATCCCGCGTTCGGCAACTGGTCGCTTTCAATGTAACGCTGCGTGAACCACAAATAATCCCTGTCGTTGAAGTAATCCGCAAACTTCCCGCTCGGGTCGTCCGCAAACCAGTGCGGCGCATTATAGAAACCCTCGTTAATATAGAAGTCCGCGAAATCCTTTTGGAAGTCCTCGCTGTAACCGTCCTTTATCAGGTAAGACTTGAAATGCAGCAAATCCCTCAACGCCTGCTTGTCCGGAACCTCAGGGGTCCAGACAACCTTGTCGGACTCGTCGATGA
>JAPLVT010000024.1 GCA_026396975.1 Candidatus Iainarchaeum sp. | reverse complement strand
CAAGGACCTGGAGAACGCGGAAAAGGCAATCAACAGCATCGGAATGTTCGATGGGGTCATTGACATCAAAACGCTTGTCGTGCTGAGCGAGGTGAAGCAGAGCAACGTTCTGCCCGCGGGCGCGCTGCAAAAAAAATTGTGATGCTCTTTTTCCCTTTTATTTGGCCGTGTTTTTTAACGCCGGCGCAGGCTTTGGCGTTTTCTTCTTCCCGAACGCTTTCTTTTTCGGTAGCGCCGGCGTAATTTCAATCTCTCTTGAGCGTGTTTTTTTAATCCCTTTCCTTTACTAATTGCTTGGGCTGAACTTGCATGATAGTAATCATCGCCGAAAAAGCCATTGCTGGCGCGAGGATTGCGAGCATTCTTGCTGGAAAGCAGCTGCCGCAGCACACGACAGACAAGGCAGCGCACTTTGATTTTGAGATGCAGGGAAAGCCGTGCAGCGTTGTTCCCCTGCGCGGGCATGTTGTTGACGTTGATTTTCCGCTGCAGTACAGCCACTGGCTTGGCACAGACCTGAACGCGCTTGTGAACAGCCCTGTCGAGTACAAGGCGACGGAGAAAGTGATCTGCGATTTTTTGAAAAAGCTCGGGCCGGAGGTTGAAGTGGTAATTGTAGCCACTGACGCCGACAGGGAGGGCGAGGCAATCGGCCTTGAAGCGCTGAACCTGGTAAAAGAGTCGAACCCGAAAGTGAAGGCGCAGAGGGCGCTTTTCAGCGCGATAACGGAAAAGGACATCAGCACTGCTTTTTCAAAGCTCGAGCAGGTCGACTACAATCTCGCGGAGAGCGCGAACTCGCGCAGGGAGATTGACCTGATCTGGGGCGCTGTGCTCACGCGCTTCCTTTCGCTTGTGAGCGGGCAGCTTGGCAGGGAGTTTTTGAGCATGGGCCGGGTGCAGGGGCCGACTCTCGCGCTTATTGTCGACAGGGAGAAAGAGCGCCTGGCTTTCAAGGCCGAGAAATACTGGGTTATTGAGGCTCTTTTCGAAAAGGACAAGCAGCAGTTCGTAGCGCTGCACAAGGAAGGGCGCTTCACGGAAAAGGAAAAAGCCGAACAGGCTGCGCGCTGCAAAGAGCCGCCGCTCGGAAAAGTGGAGGAAGTCAGGAAGAGCGAGAAGGTTCTCGCGCGGCCAGTGCCGTTCAACACAACGCTTTTCCTCAGGAGCGCGACTGCAATAGGCCTGACCGCAAGCAGGGCGATGCAGGTTGCGGAAAGCCTTTACCAGCGGGGGATTATTTCCTATCCGCGCACTGACAACAGCGTTTATCCGCCGACGCTAATCATTCCGGAGGTACTTGCCGAACTGAAAAAAGTAAAAGAGTTCGCGCCGCTGGTTGAAAAGCTTTTGCAGCAGAAAAAACTCGTGCCAAGCGCGGGAAAATTCGCGAAAGACCACCCGCCAATCCACCCGGTTACTGCCGCGCACAAGGGGCAGTTGGACGCGACAGAATGGAAGGTCTACGGGCTTGTATGCAGGCGCTTCATGGCGACTCTCGCAGAAGATGCTGTGACAGAAAACCTCAGCGTACTGATTGATTTGAACAAGCAGCCTTTCGTCGCAACAGGGCAGATTTACCTCAAACTGGGCTGGAAATTTTATTACCCTTACAGCAAGGCAACAGAGGTAACGCTGCCGCGCCTGGAAAAAGGCGATTTGGTGCTACTGCTAAAACTTGACCTGCTTGAGAAAGAGACACAGCCGCCTCCCCGCTACAGCCAGGGCGCCCTGATAAAGGCGATGTCTGACCTTAACCTCGGCACGAAAAGCACGCGCGCGGAAATAATACAGAAACTGTACGCGCGCAAGTACATCAGCGGCCAGAAGGCCATAGAGCCGAACAAGATTGCTTTTGCGGTTATAGATGCGCTTGAAAAATACGACGGGCTTGTGGTTAAGCCTGAGATGACAGCTAACCTCGAGCAGGAAATGGATCTTGTTGCAAGCGGAAAAAAGGAGAAGCTGGTTGTTGTTTCTGAAAGCAGGGCATTTTTGTCAGACATATTGAAGCAGCTGCTGCAGAACAAGAACAACATTGGCAGCATGCTGCGCGGCGCAGTCAGGGCTGATGCAATGTTCGGGCCGTGCACAAAACCTGGCTGCAAGGGCGAGCTAATTGTCAGGAAGGGCAGGACTGGAAAGCGCTTCATCGCATGTTCCGCTTACCCTGCCTGCACAAATTCCTTTCCCCTCCCGCAAAAGGGAAGCATTACAATGCTTGACAAGCGCTGCGAGCAATGCGGGCACCCGATGATTCAAGTGCGCAGCTTCCGCTACTCTTACAAGATGTGCATTCTTCCCGGCTGCCCGAGCAAAGCCGATTGGAAGAAAAAGCCGCAGCCGGCTGGTGCAGGGCCGAAAACAGGTGCAGAACCAAAAGCAGGCGCATTGCCAAAAACTGCCGCGGAACCAAAGGCAGGCGCAGAGCCGAAAGCCGTTGATGGCAAGGGCACAGATGCCGTTGTGCGGCCCGCTCCAATTGCGGGCGGCGCTGTTGCAAAGAAGGGCAGGAAGCGCGCTGCCCCCGGCTCAAGTGCGGCACAAAAGAAATAGAAAAAGTACTGAGAGCCTTTTTTGCTCGCAAAAAAGCCCCAGAAAAAACGTTTCATGAGAGCCTGTTTTTTTGCCGGAAGGGAGCAGAAATAGTAATCGCAATTTTTTTTTGCTTGGTGAGCCTACCCCCCTCGCGGCTTTTAATCTAAACTTACTTTTCGTTTTTTGTAAATCCCTCCCACAACTGTAATAATATACGCCTTACAAGTATATATCAAATCTCGGGGGATAAGTGTGACTTTTGCATTAGTTAATCTTTTAATGGTGCCCCATTTAGTATACTATCAGTGCTTTTGATGGCTAGCCAAATGCGCATTGACGACGAGATAAGGATTGCAATACTTGAGGCGCTTTTGCTCCCGAAGTGCGTTCAGCCCAACATACGGCAGATAAAGCGCCACACAGGCTTCCACAAGGCAACCATAAAAAGCAGCCTTGATTTCCTTGAAAAAGAGGGTGTGCTCACTGGATTCGGCCCAAAAGTGGATTTCAGGAAGCTCGGCTACAAGCTGGAGGTGCTGAGCCTTTCGCAGGCCGACATGAGCGAGCAGAAGGTATTCGAAAAATTTTTGGAGGCAGCGAACAGCGACCCGCACATCCACTGGGTGAGCAGCGTTGTGGGCAGCGGCAACTGGAACATGCTCACAAGGCACCTGTACAAGGACATTGAGAGCTACCACGACGAATCGCAGAAGCGCTACCGCAGCATCCCGGGCTTTTACAATCTCATGAAGGACACCCAGAGCTTTTTCAGCGTGGAACCAGTCTTCAAAAGCGCGGGCAGGACAAAGAACATAATAGAGCTCATAAAAAGGGAGAGCGGAAAGCCCGCGAAGAAAGGCAAATAAAAAATTTTTTGCAAGAATGGCATCCGCCAAAAAATAAAACTTAGAATCATCAAAAAAAATTTTAAAATCTTAAAAGAGCTGGCTTGCAATGGACCTGGAAATAGACCTGGACAAAAGCGTCGAGGAAAACGCCTCGGCTTACTTTGAGAAAAGCAAAAAAGCGAAGAAAAAGCTGCAGGGCCTGCTGCGGGCGATAGAGGAAACAAAGGCAAAAATCGCTAAAGCAAGCGCGGAAGCCGAAGAGAAAAAAGCAGGGTGCGTGCCTCTCCCCAAAAAAGCAAAGCCGCAATGGTTCAACCAGTTCTACTGGTTCAAAAGCAGCGACGGCCTGCTCGTGGTCGGAGGCAAGAGCGCGCAGAGCAACGAGGTGCTTGTAAAAAAGCACCTGCAGCAGGGCGACCTGTTCCTGCACGCCGACATTCAGGGCGCGTCCGCATGCGTTATAAAAAGCGACGGCTTGCAGATCCCCGCTTCAACAATCGGGGAGGCAGCGCAGTTCGCTGCAGCGCACAGCAAAGCCTGGCAGCAGGGATTCGCGGGCGTGGATGTTTATGCGGTTGCCCCGGAGCAGGTCAGCAAGACTCCGCCGAGCGGCACTTCCCTTGCGACAGGAAGCTTCATGATTAATGGCAAGAGACAGTGGTTCAGGAAAACCCCGCTCGCGTTCGCGGTTGGCCTGCAAAAAGAAGGCGATGGCTTTTCTGTTGTCGCAGGCCCGAAAAGCGCTGTTGAAAAGCAGGCTGCCGCGTTCGTTGTTGTGAAGCCGGGCGCGCTTGACAAGGACAGCGCCGCGAAAAAAATACTCGGCGTGCTTGAGAAAAAAGCCGGGCAAAAAGCAGGGCTTTCGCAGGAAACCGTAAAGGGCGCCCTTCCCGCCAGCGGAATCTCGGTTGCGGACGGCTGAGGCATTTCGCCTTCAAAAGTGCAACGCTTTATAATCCTTTTTTTTCCATATTGAATGAAAAGAAGGCATGGCTTTTTTTTGCGTGGTCTGAATGGCTGAAAAAGGAATTGAATTGAAGGTCTCAGAGCCTGACCCTGCGCACGTCGGCAGGAACATCGTTACGCTTGACAGGGAAACCAAGCAGGCGCTCGGCATCACCAGCGGGGATATCGTCGAGATAGAAGGCGTGCGCAAGACAGCCGCAATCGTGTGGCCCGCGCGGACAGAGGACGAGAGCAAAAAAATCATCCGGATGGACAGCTTTGTGAGGCGCAACGCAGGCGTCGGCCTCGAGGAAAAAGTATTTGTCAGGAAAGCCGAGCCAAAGGAAGCAAAAAAAATCGTTCTCGCGCCGACGCAGGAAATCCGCATCAATATCATCGGCTACGAGCAGATTCTGAAAAAGAGCTTTCTGGGCAGGCCGATGGCGATCGGAGACCATGTTTGGATCAGTGTTTTCGGCGGCGGAGGAGTAGTATACAAGGTTGTTGATGCCACGCCCCGCGGTATAGTGAAAATAACTGGGCTTACGCAGTTCGTGATGAAGGAAAAGCCCGTTAAAAGCGAGATAGAGCTTATCCCAAAAGTTACTTACGAGGACATAGGCGGCGTTGACGAGCAGATCCAAAAGGTGAGGGAAATGATAGAGCTGCCCTTGAAGCACCCTGAACTGTTCATGAAACTTGGCATTGTGCCCCCAAAGGGAGTGCTGCTGCACGGTCCTCCTGGCTGCGGAAAAACACTGCTCGCGAAAGCCGTTGCTAACGAAACCCAGGCTCACTTCATCTCAGTGAACGGCCCGGAAATAATGAGCAAATTCGTGGGAGAAGCCGAGGAGCGCATTCGGCAGATTTTCAAGGAAGCCGAGGAAAGCGCTCCGAGCATTATTTTCATCGACGAGATTGACGCGATTGCCCCAAAGCGGGAAGAGGTTATCGGAGAGGTCGAGAGGCGCGTGGTCGCGCAGATTCTTGCGCTGATGGACGGCCTAGAGGCGCGCGGCAACGTGATTGTCATTGCAGCGACTAACCGGGTCAACAGCATCGACGAGGCATTGAGGCGCCCCGGCAGGTTTGACAGGGAGATAGAGTTCCCTGTGCCCGACAGGAAGGCGAGGCACGAAATCCTTATGATTCATACGAGGGGAATGCCTCTTGCAAAAGACGTTGACCTGGAGTACTTTGCAGGCATAACCCACGGCTTCGTCGGCGCCGACCTTACTGCACTGGTGAAAGAAGCCGCAATGAAATCGCTGCGGCGCTATCTGCCGGACATCGATTTGAAGGAGGAAACAATTCCACCGGAAATTCTTGAGGCACTGGAGGTTACCAAAAAGGATTTCAACAACGGCCTTAAGGATGTGCAGCCTAGTGCGCTTAGGGAGGTTGCCATTGAGATTCCTAACGTGCGCTGGAGCGATGTCGGCGACCTGGAGAATGCGAAGGAAGAGCTGCGCCAGGTTGTTGAATGGCCGCTCAAGTACGCGGACAGCTTCAAGAAGATGGGCATCAAGCCGCAGACTGGAGTGCTTTTGTTCGGGCCGCCGGGCTGCGGCAAAACCTTGCTTGCGAAAGCCGTTGCCACAGAAAGCGAGGCAAACTTCATTTCAGTGAAAGGGCCGGAGCTTTTGAGCATGTGGGTTGGTGAAAGCCTGCCTTTTGACGAGGAACTGCTTGTTTTTGATGGTAAAAATATTTTGAGGGAGAAAATCGGGCGAATCGTTGACGAGGGGAAAAATGCCCAAGTGGTCACGTTCGATAACGATGGCAGGGTTTTCTTTTCGAAAATCGCCGGTTTTATCAAGCACAAAATTAATGGGAAAATGCTGCAGATAACAACAAAAACCGGGCGGCGGATAAGGGTTACTGACAAGCACTCGCTGTTCTCGCTTGTTGAGAATGAGATAACCCCTGTAGTGCCGTCGCAGTTGGTGGCAGGCAAGAGTGTAGTGGCGGTTCCAGCAAAGATTCCGAACATTTCCTCTGCTGGGAAGCGCCTGAATCTCGTTGAACTATTCGGGGGCAGAGCCGGCTTTTTCGTTGAATCACCGCAGGTCAGGGAGATGGTCAAAAAGATTGGCTACAAAAAAACTTCCGAGTTAACAGGGCTAAAGCACAAGTATCTTTATGAAATCGTTCGCGGGAAACTGCCAGTAGACCTCAAAAATTTTATCCTGCTTTCCGAAAAGTCAGGCATCGGAATAAACCCGGCTTTGGCCAGGATTGCAAGGAAAGGCGCAAGAAACAACCTGCCCGCGTTTTTCGACCTTTCAGAGGAATTCTTCGAGTTGGTTGGTTTGTGGGTTGCAGAGGGTGATTTCAACTCGGGCATCCCGCGCCTGTCCATAGCTGATGCTGAGATAATGCAAAGAACACAGCATTTGCTTAACCGCCTCGGTCTTGATTACTCCATCGTCGAAGGGAGGGGAATCGTTATCAACAATACAACGCTTACCCTCGTTTTGAAGGAATTGGGGCTTTCAAGCGGGGCGTTTAACAAAAGAGCGCCAGGCTGCCTACTTGCTTCTTCAAACGCAGCAGTCTATGCCTTCCTTAAGGGCTATTTTAGCGGTGACGGTACAATAAGAAGCAATGGGAGAAGCAGCATGGTTGAGGCGACAACAGTGAGCCAGCAGCTTGCGAACGACCTCCTGTACCTGTTGCTGAAATTGGGAATAGTCGCCAATCATGCGGAGAAAAAAGAATGGACCGGTTCAATAAGCCACAGGGTGCAAATTTTTGGCGCGGACAACTTCAAGCGCTTTGCTCCCGCTGGATTCATCGACGCCCACAGGAACTCGATGGTGCAAGAGTACATAAACAAAGTCGCTTGGACAAGGAGCAACACCATCCCGATTGACAATAAAATAGAAGCGCTGCTAAACGAGGCTTTTGTAAGATACCCGAAAAACAAAACAATCGGCAAGAGCAAGATAATGCAGGCGCTCTGCCTTGTCGACCTCAGCAGGCAAAAATACGCTGAACTATGGAAATTGGTCGAAGCGGATATCTTTTGGGATATTGTTGAAAAGATGGAAGAAGTGCCGTACGACGGTTTAGTGTACGATATTTCAGTCGAACCGTGCCAGAACTTTGTTGCTGGCTTCGGCGGCATTTTCGCCCACAACAGCGAGAAGGGAATCCGCAAGATTTTCCGGAGGGCGCGGCAGGTCGCTCCCTGCATTGTTTTCTTTGACGAGATTGATGCGATTGCCGTTAGGCGCGGACTCAGCGCTGACTCACATGTTACCGAGCGGGTTGTGAACCAGCTGCTTACAGAGCTTGACGGCATCGAGCAGAACAGGAACGTTATTTTTGTTGCCGCAACAAACAGGGTCGACCTTATAGACCCCGGATTGCTCAGGCCAGGGCGGATTGACAAGCTTGTGAAAATCGGCGCTCCCGACGAGAAAGGCCGGCTCGCCATCTTAAAGGTTCACACGAAGGACGTGCTGCTTGGCAAGGATATTTCGCTTGAAGAGCTCGCGAAAAAAACCGAGGATTTCAGCGGTGCGGACATAGAGGGCCTGATAAGGGAAGCAGCGCTGATTGCGCTGAAGGAAAACAAGATGCAGCCAAAGCCCATTGAGAAAGCGCACTTGGATGCCGCGCTCGCAAAGGCAAAGCCGAGCGTTTCGGAAAAAGTAGAGGAAGTCTACGACAAATTCGAGGAAAACCCCGCGGAGTTCAGGCCGAGCTACGTCGGGTGAACATGAGTTAAGCTGTTGCCCCAATCAGGGCTAGGAAAATTCCAGGTGCGAAAGACATTATTGCCGCTATTCCGATTGTTGCGCCCCAGATGCCGCTGTTCCAAGCCATTACTTTTGTGCCGTCAAGCGGCCCGAATGGCAGCAGGTTGAAGAAAGCGAAGTAGAAGTTAATCAATGCCGCGCTGCCAAGGACAGTTGAAAAAAATCCCCCCAACGCAACGGCTGCGATTAGCAAAACAAATCCGATGACAAGGTTTGTTATCGGCCCCGCGATGCTAATTTTCCCGTTTTTTTCCCTTGAAATGTTCTGGGCAAAAATATAGGTTGCCCCCGGCGCTGCGAAAATGAACCTGCCGCCGCTTATGACTGCGATCAGGACAGCGAAAATTAGCCCGCCGGTCCACGCCCGGAATTCCGCGTGGAAGCCGAATTTTCTCGCGACATTCCTATGTGCCATCTCATGGAAAACAAAGCCGGTGCCAACAGCAATCAGCGCTGTGGGCAGCGCGTCGGCAATGCTCATCAAGCTCAAAAAATTGTCGCTTATCACTAGCGCGAACGCTATGCTGAGCGTTATCCAACTAAGCAGCAAATCGTTCCTTTCGGTTGCGTTCATCCAAAGAACTTTTCCTAGAAAACAATTAAAAACAAACTTGCGCAGAGTTCGTCTTGCGCCGAATTTTTCGCGCGCTTTTTATTGCTTCTCTTTGCAGCAAATTTCTTATGCGATGGAGGTTTTTTTCATGAAAAATTTTTTCATGGACGCGAAGGCGCAGATTTCAGTGGAACTGATAATAGTTCTCGCGGCAGTGGTTGCGCTAGTGCTGCTGCTTGTTTCGCAGCTGCAGCAGACCAGCAGCGAGGGAACAAAGGTCATTGAAGAGAAAAGCAAGAAAATTTTCCAAGAAATAGAGGACATCTGAGTTGTTTCATTATGCGTTCTGGCGGCCAGCTGAGCCTGGAGTTCCTGCTGCTGCTTGCGGCTGTCTTTGCAGTCGTCGCAGTTCTGCTGCCGACAGTGCAGCGCGTCCACAGCGACGCGCTGCTCGCGCTTGACAGGGAGAACGCGGCTGTTTTTGCAGGCCGCCTGCAGCACGCTGTTGACGAAGCGCGTTTTCTGGCCGATGGCAGCATCGCCTCTGTTGAGGCGCAGCCTTTTGGCAAGTGGACTGTCCGGGCTGAGGGGGAAAATTTTTTTGTTGCATTGGAAAACGGGGCTGGCGGAGAAAAAACCCTGGGCGTATTGCTTCCCAATTCCGTTGATTTTCCAAAAATTGTTTTCTCCGGCAGGAAGGTTTTTGTCGTGGAAAAGAAGGCCGGGCTTGTTTACCTGTATACCGCAAGCTGAATGGTGTGCTTTTGCATTCCGCTGTCAAAAAAAATTATTTCGGACGCAATCGCGCTGCCTGTTTCCGCCCCGAGCGGAATTTCTTTTCCATCCAGCGTTATTTTCATTCCGCTGCCAGGGAAAACAAATTGCGCGTCGCTAATGATTTCAACTTCGTTGAAAGGCATTCCTTCGGCAGCCCATATTTTTAGCAGGTCGTTTTCCTTCTGCAGCGCGAGCAATTGGCTCCAGTCAGCTTCCTGCTGCTGTGCCGGGAGCGCCAGCAGTGCGGATAGAAGCAGCAGCGAAAGCAGCGCATCGGCAGTGAAATACAGCCCGTTACTCCTCACAGGCAGCCACCCGCAGCAGCGCTTTTTCCGTTCCCGCGATTACAAACCGCTCGACAGCCACGCAGTCCTTGCCGGCCTGTTTCTCCTCCGCGAAAAATGTTTCTTCCGCGCCGTTTTTTGTTTTTAGTGAAAGTGCCTGGGCGTGCCAGCCTCCGAAAGAATCCGCCTGTGCTTCCCGCAGCAGTTCCTTTTGCACAACATTGCTTAGCACCCTGTGCTTTTCGTTGTCAAAGAAAGCCGCTCCAAGCAGCGGGTTTTCCGCGTTGTTGTTTTTCACCAGAGAGTCCGCCAGCAGCAGCGCGTTTTTTTGCAGTTCGGATTTTTTTGCGCCCGCCAGCAGTGATTCTTTCTCCTCGTTGAAGTGCAGCAGCGCGAGGTTCAGCATCAGCAACACTGTGATTAGCGCGATTGCGAGGTCAAGGGAGAAAATAAATCCCTTGCGGGCGCCCCTGCGCTTGTTTGCTATAGCTTGGTCACAGCAGAACACAAATCCCCCCGTGCGGCTTCCCCCGCTATCTGTAGTGCTCATTCAGAGTTACCTCTATCCTTGTTTTGCCGCTGTTCTGCGCAGTTTTGATGCCGGGGGCAATGCAGTCTGCCTCTTTTGTTTTTTCGCCAGCGCTGCTGAGCATCATGCCGCTTTCCGCGGTGCAATGCAGCTCTTCGTCCAATAATCCGGCTGCGCTGTTGCTGTAGGTGCTGTCCACTGCAGCGCAGCAGAGCAGCGCGTTGCTTTTCGCCTGCAGCGCTTCACCTGCGGCGTCCGCCGCCTGCTTTGCCTGGCCAAGGGAATGCAGCAACGCGCCGAGCATTGCAATGAAAAAAGCGATGCATATGAGCGCTTCGAGCTGCGCCTGCGCTGCCCCAAAAAACCTTTTTTCCCTTTTTCCGTTCATTTCACCACTGTTGCCCTGATGGTGTAGCCTGCGGGAATCCTGAACAATTGCCTTGTTCTGCTGCCGGTGATTTCCGCCTGCACCGCCTTGTTGCGCAGCAGTCCGCCCGTGAAGGAGTATTCCCCTGCTATTGTTCTGCCGCCAGCGGGCAAAACAATGATGCTGCTGTTTTCGTTGAGGAAAGCAGTGTCTGCGTTGCCGCCGCTTCCTATGGCGAATTCCACTGTGATTCCGCGCGTGTAATTTTTTTCTGTTGCAGTGAAAAGCGCCGCGAGCCTGCTATTTACAGCCCGCTTTATTTCTTCCGGTGTTTTGTTTTGCTGCAGCTGCTCGCGCAGTGTTTGCAGGATAATGGCGTCTGTGTTCTCTTCTATTGCCGTGCGCGCCATGTTCAGTTGTTCCGCTTCGAGCGCGATTGTTTTCGCTTCTGCGGTTTTCGCGTTTGCAAGTGCGGAACTTTGCCGCATCCCCAGTTCGATGCCTGCTGCCGCGAGCAGTAGTGCGATGCAAAAAATGCCCTTGCTGTTCATCAAAGAAGCGCTGGCGCGCGGATGTTTAAATTTTTTCGCTTTTTTCGTTGTTAAGCGAAAAGCCGCTTTTTGTTTTCGCTTTTCGCGTTTTGTTAAAAGAGCCGGCGCGTGCGCTTGTTTCTAGTTAACAGCTGTTCCCTCGAGCTTTTTGTGTATTATTTCCCCGATTTCGTCCAGCGCCTCAAGTTTTTTGTCGAGTTCGTGCGCTGCTTCGGCTTTCTTGCGATGCTTTCCCATGGTGTTTTCTGCGTCCATTGCCACAAGGGCTGCCGCTATAAGAATAATGATTATTATGTCCTCCAGGAGCAGCCTTTCGGTGCAGGCGTTGTAAATGGAGAAGATAGTGCCAGCTACGGCAACGAATTTCAGAATGCTGTATTTTGTAGTCATCCCGGCCCCCCCACCATTATATCTTATGCGTTAACAAATATTAAAGACGTTTTTAGCAAAAACACGCTTTTTTGCCGTAAAAGTGTGCATTTTAGCAAGGAATTAAATAAATTTGCTTTTATAATATATACTGGTGTTTTTTTGTGGGCTTAAACAAAATTGACATCAAGATTTTGCGTTTTGTGTGCGACAGGGGTGCCCAGCTGCCTGATGCAGAGGTCGCCAGGGAGCTGCGCCTTAAGCCTAGCACTGTCTCTTACTGCCTCAAAAAGATGCGCAGGGACAGGGTGATTCTGCGCTATAATTTCCGCCTGAATTACCTGCGCCTGGGCTTTTCCACAATGGCGTGGGTGCTTTTCAAGTTCAAGCCCGGGGTTGCGGCAGGCGCCCCCGGCTTTGCGGCAAAAAGCCTTTTCGAAAGCCTGCTTTCCTACCCGCAGATTCATGTTGTTTCGTTTATCACGGGAGAGCACGACCTTGCGATAAAAGTGATTGAAAAGGATATCGCGGCGCTGAACGATTTCGTGATGCGGCTCGCAACAAACCAGAAAGGCGCGCTCGATGAGCCGAAAGTGCTGTTCTGTGTGGCAATGTACAAGACCCATAACGTCGCTCTAACAGACACAACCCCCTACAAGGGGCTCTGCAAAACAGATTTTGACATTTTGAACTGCAAGATGCTGCACCCTGACCTGGGCGTGCGCGAAATAGCCGCGGGGCTTTCGCTCCACAGGAACACTGTCAGCAAGCGCTGGAGAATGCTCTGGGGCCAAAATGTGCTTATGAAGAAAACCCCTGTTGTGAACCCCGAATACTACGACGAGCTCGGGTTCGGAATGAAAGCGATAATGCTGCTTGACGTTGATGCAACAATGCTTTCGAGCGTTGTGAAGGCGCTCGTTGAAATGAATGAAATCCACGAGCTTAACCACATTCTCTCCTGGCAGAACCTGATGGCGATAGCGAGGGTAAAAAACGTTGCCGAATTGTTCGAATTCCTGAAAAAAATTTACGCTATCAAGGGCGTCAAGCAGACAACAAGCTACCTGGTGCTTTACAGCCAGCCCCACAAGCCAAATTACCTAATCGAGCTAAGCAAGGCAGGCATGCTACCTTTTAAGCTTTCCAACTGCGAAGCCTGCCAGCAGGGCAAGAAAAACAACCAGCGCCAGAAGCGCTAAGACAGTTTCAAGCGGAGCGCCGCCGATTGAAACAGCGAAAGCTGTTTCGCCTGCTTTCTGTATTGTGGCGCCCGCAGCAGTTTCAGCCGCGCCCGCTGTAGCGCTTCCCGCGTCAGGGAGCGCGTTGGCAGGTGCCTGCAAAAGCCTGCTGCCGGCGCCTGCAAAATCCCTTGCCTGGAAGCCGAGCGTTAAAACAAACCAGTAAATCGCGGCGCCGAGCGCTATTATGCTGGTGCACAATACTACAAGAATGTTTGCCGACTGCTCCGGCGAAAAAATGTTCTTTCCCTTCTTCGTCAGGGAGTAGTACTTCCACTTTCTCCCTTCCTCAAGCCCCTGGATTATTTCCGCGCCCTCTAGGATGCTCAAATGCTGCTTTACAGTCGGAGCAGCAAGGCTGAGCTTTTTGCTCAGCTCGCTGAGCGTGTGGTTCCGCTCCTGCAATAGCTTTATTATCGAAGCCCGCGTGTCGCTGGCAAGCGCCTTGAATTCGTTCACCGAAAGAGTTATCCTGCCGTCCATAAACAATCACGCTCCCCCGCCACAATAAGCCCGAGCCATTTTTGCTATGCAAATATCACAGTATAAAAAAAAGCATCAGGCCGCCAAAAAGTACCAGCGCTGCAGCCCTGTTGTAGTAAGCGACTGCCGCGAGCACTATCGGCGCCGCAAGAAGCAGCGCGCCGAGCTGCTGGAATCTCGGCACGATGAAAGTGCCGTAAAGGGCGCCGGCCGCAAACAAAAGGAACAGGAAAGCAACAAAAGCGCTTATTTTTTCGCCGAGCCAGTCGCTGAGCTTGCCGAACCATTTGTCGGCAGTGCCTATATCGTCCTTTGCTTCCTTGCTGTCCTTGGCTGCTTCCGCCATAAACATTCACTTCTCTCAATTTCTTTAAATATTCATCATTTTTTTTAGGTTTTTGCCGGAAATCGCCCCTGCTTTAAATATTTATATACCTTAAGCCAAAATCTCTTATAATGCCAGCAGAATTAGACCTTAACGCTATGCTTTACCAGGCAGCAAGCTACGCGCTGCAGGAGGTAATGCCAAAGGCGATTGAGGGCGACGTAAGCACGCTTGTGCTCGTGCTGATGTGCGCAATAACGATTTTCATAGGGCTGATACTGCTTGTTGCTGTCGCCGCATGGTTCGCCGGGCTGTCAAAAAGAATACTGCTGATCGCGGTTCTTGCGGCATCAGCGGTTTTTTTCCTCGCTTCTTTCGCGGAAACCGCTGGCGCCAGCGCATGGTCAATGGCCGCGGGTATTTTCGGGATTGCCTGCACGCTGCTTTCCTTTGCAATAGCCGCGATTTCATTCAAAGAGCAGTTTGACGTTGCGCGTTCGATGAAAGTCGCACTGCTCAAAAAGCAGATGTTGCAGGCCGCTGCAGCGACAATGGAAAGCAAGGGCGGGGAAAAGCCCGAACCGGGAAGCCGGTTTGCCGCAGCAAAGCCGCTTTCGAAGCAGCAGTCCGGCGGCACGGGAGAAGGGTTTTTGAAAAAAATTCGCGTGCAGCTGAGGGACAACAGCGAACTCGCGCTTTTCTGCTATGCCGTGGTTGTGCAGCTCGGCGTTCTGAGCGGCATAATAATAGCGGCTCCCGACGAGTTGTGGGGCACAGTGCTTTTTGTCCTGCTTATTGCCTGCGGCATTATTTTCGTAAAAAGCTCTTTCACTGATTTTTTGAACGGAATGCGGCGGTTCCTGTTGGCGCTTGCAATTTGCGCGGTTTTGTCCATGGCTCTTTCAATGGCATGGTTGGGCCTGCCGTCAGAGCAGATGCTTTCGATTGCTTACTTCAAGACAAGGGCTCTTGCGGCTTTTGCTGCGGCCTTTGCAATAGCCCTGCTCATGGGAACAAAGGACTGACCTGTGCTGGCGTTGCCGCCCAAAAGCGCAAAACAATGTGAATCTGATTGCAAAGCTGCCTGCGCGAGTGCCATTGCGCCCCCGCCAATCGGCTGCAGTGGCAAGGCGTTCGGTGTTCTGAACGGAGAAGAAAGGAATAAATACTTCTGCAGAGCGTAATTAATTATGGGGCTTTTGTTTTGGAGAACACCGGATTTTTTGCGCAAAAGTGCGGCAAAAAAGAAAGCCCGGGCGGCAATGCTGAGGCGTAATGCCAGCGCAAAACCGGCTTCTGCACATAAAATGCTTGGAAGAGCAACCCAACTTGAAATGCGTGCAAAAACGCTTGAAGCCAAGGCGGGTGCGGCTGAAAAAAAGCGCAGGGCAAAGCAATTTGAAAAAATGCCCGCAGGCTTGCATGGCCCGAGCCTTGACGCGCGTTCGGCTGCGCAAGCCGATAAGATAGTGGAAGGCGCAAGGCACGGCCAAACCCATATAGGCCGTGCGGGTGCCGCGGCTGCAGCGCTTGACGCGCTGGCGCGCGGCGAAGAGCCGGGCGCAAAGCGGGCTGCAAAGGCTGTTGCACCCGAACCTCAAAAAACAGTTTCTCCGCAGCGGCAACTGGCTAATTTGCTGAGAAAGCAGGGCTGCCCGAAAAACCCCGCCCGAGACGCCAATTTCATTGCTGCTCTTAGGCAAGCCGGCTTCAAAAATCCCGAGAAAATTGCGAAGGCTCTTCAGGCAAAGATTGACAAGGGAAAGATTGTCAAGCAGATTGTTGCAGAGCTTGAAGGGAAAGCCTAAACTTTTTTTTCCAGCTTTTTTTCGCCGTGCTTTTTCAGGCAAGCAGGCTTCGGCAGAACCCCATAACCGGCTTCAAGGCTTTACCCGAGCTTTTCCCAGTATTTCTGCATTAGCAGGGCGTCTTCTTCAAGGTTAGGGCTTTCGCAGATGATGCAGCCGCCTGCTTTTTTCTCGTGCAGGGCTTCAAGAAGCCACCTGAAATTGAAAGTGTTTCCCTTTTCCTCCATGTTCATGTGGTTCCTTTCGCCTTTTTCCGTGAAATTGATTCCACTCGCATGCATATGCAGGTTATGTATAAACTTTTCGGGCATTTCCTCTATTGCGCGCACGAAATCCGCCTTGCTTTTGAACCTTCCGTTCTGCCTCGCGTGCAAATGCGACCAGTCAACCATCGGCAGCAGCCCTTTCACTTTTTCGCACATCTCCAATGTTTCCTGCAGGCTGCCGAGCTGCGACGGCTTGCCTGTTGTTTCCGGCGCCAGCCTTATTTTCCATCCGCTCTTCTCAATCTCTTCAGCCAATTCGGCAATAACTCCGCTAACGCGCTCAAGCACTTCTTCTTTCTGCTGCCCCTGGAAGTATGCGAGGTGAAAGGTGACAATTTGCGCGCCGCACAATTCGCCTATTTCCGCGCTGTCCATTATCCTTTTCCTGCTCGCGGCAAGCTTTTTTTTGTCGGCGCTGTTGAGGTTTATGAAATACGGCGCGTGCACCCTAAGCAGAACCCCGCTGCTCTCCCTTGCGGCATTAACCTGCCTTGCGGCCGCAGGGCTCATGTGAACTCCCCTCACAAACTCTAGCTCCATGGCGTCAAGGCCCAGCTCCCTGACGCGCGCTATTCCGCTTACGCTGTCGGGCGCCTTGCTCGAGTGCGGCACTCCCGCTGTCCCAAAAAGCATTTTTGCTGGCATTTATGTTCCGCCCCCGCCACTGCCCGACCGCGGAATTCCCGCTGTCCCAAAAAGCATTTTTGCGGGCATGTTTTCGACGTTTAACTAAGGGGCTGAATAGTAATTTAATTGATTTGTTCATTATTTCTTCTTGCGGTGGGAAACATTTTATGCCCGAAAATATTTTTGCGAAGGCGAAAAAGTCGCATGATTTGTTCAAGGACGAGCGTTTCCTTTACCCGGAGTTTGTGCCGGAGCGCCTGCCACATAGGGATGCCGAGGTTGACGCGCTTGTTTTCTCGCTGCAGCCCGTGCTGCAGGGCAAGAAGCCGCAGAATGTTTTTGTTTACGGGAAAAGCGGAACCGGAAAAACCGCTACAGTGCGCTTTGTCCTGAACGAGCTGCAGCAGTACAGCGACAGGGCAAAAGGGCTTTACATCAACTGCTTCCAGTTCAACACGCGCCACGCTATTCTTACTCAGATTGCGAACTTTCTTGGCGCACCCACTCCGCGCAGGGGCATCGGCACTGATGAGGCTTACTCCCAGCTGAACGCTGTTTTGCGCAAAACAGGCTTTGTGCCTGTAATAGTGCTTGACGAGGCCGACCAGCTGCTGCACCAGGGCGAAGCCGACAGGCTGTTTTACGACCTGCTGAGAGGGGGCGAGCAGCAGAGGGGCGCTTTCGGGCTTATTTTCATCAGCAACCAGCAGGAGTTCACGGCAAGGCTTGACGCGAGAGTGCGAAGCAGCCTTGGCGAGCAGACTGTCTGCTTTGAGCAGTACACTCCGCAGCAGCTCAAGGACATCCTTAAGGAGAGAGTGCAGTACGCCTTCCATTCCAACGCGCTTGATGCTGACGTTATTAATGTCGCGGCCGCGCATGCCGCGAAATTCGGCGGCGACGCCCGGATTGCGATAGAATGCCTTTTGAAGGCAGGGAGGCAGGCGGAGAAGGAAAACGCGGAAAAGGTTTTGGTGGCGCACCTTCGCAAGGTCTTTCCGCAGATTGACGCGGCTGTTCTGCAGAAGAGCATTGGTTTCCTCAGTGCTGACGAACTGGCTATACTGCGCGCTGTTCCCGCGAATTCGCAGATTGCCAGCGGCGACCTTTATGGGGCTTACGCAAAGTCTGTTAAAAAGCCTGTCACCCAGCGCCAGTTCAGGACTCTGAGGGCAAAGCTAGAGCGGATGCGCCTCATCAACTGTGAGGAAGCCATAAAGGGCGCAAAAGGGCGCACTGTGATGATTTCCCTTGCTTTTCCAAAAGCCAAGTTGGAGGGCACGGCTGGGCGGGAAAGCGAAACAATTAAAAAGGAAAGTAGGAATTAGTTGATATAACAGATTAATTAAAAGAAGTGAATTGTTTTGGCTGTCAAGAAAAAGAATGCGCGGAAAAAGCCCGTTGTAAGGACCGCGAAGACCGTGAAGAAGGACATTCGCTCCCTGAAAAAGGGCCTTAAAAAAGAGGTCGCGCTTGCGCAGCGTGTCAATAGGAAGACCGCGGCGCACGGCAGGGAATTGGAGCTGCTTAAGAAAGAGATTGAAATGCTTGCCAAGAAAAGGAAGAAGGTGAGCCTTAGCGATTACAACCGCTTTATGAGGGCGCAGATAATGAGGGGCCTTACCTTCAAGCAGTCAGTGCGCCTCTGGAACAAGGGGAAGAGAGAGGCGGCGGAGAAGAACAAGAAGCGCACCTCCTACAATGTTTTCATTTCAATGCAATTGAAGCAGGGCAAGACAATGAAGCAGGCAATCAGGGCCTGGAACAGGCTGAAGAACCCGCCCAAGCGCAGGCGCAGGGTGAAGAAAGCCCCCAAGGTCATTATTAAGCGCAAAATCATTATCAGGAGAATTCCTGCTAAGAAAAGAAAAGTAAAGCGCGCTGCGAAAAAAGTCAGGGCCAAGAGAAAGGCGGCAAGGAGAAGGCCTGTAAGGAGAAAGCAGCGCAGGAAGCGCAGGGTTATGCGCAGGCGCGTTGTTAGGCGCAGAAGGCTTGTTAGGAGAAAGCCGCGCAGGAAAAGAGTGCGCAGGAAGAGAACTGTGCGGAGAAGGGTTGTTTCAAGGAGGCTTGTGCGCAGCGCTGCTTCCCAGCAGCCCGTTGTTGTGCAGCCCCAGGCTACTTCGAGAAGTGTTTTTGAGAGCAGGTTTGTCGAGAAGCCTGTCATTGTCGAGAAAGAGGTTTTTCCCGGAGGTCTCGCTGCTCTTGTGGAAGAGGTGCAGAAGGGGAAAACAGCCGCTGGGAGGAAAGCGCTTAAGAAGGTTTTTTCCGAGCGGGTTGTCTCCGAATCAGCCGGCGTGCGGGGTTTCGGTGATGAAGAGCTTGTCCTGAATCTTTTGGACATTTATTTCACAGAGGTTATCAGGCACGGCTTGAAGAGAAGCCTAACCCTGGATGAAATAATCAACGCTTATTTCTACGCGCTTTTGAGGGTCGAGAGAAAGGGCATCGAGCTGCAAGAGATTGAGAAAATAATTAACAAGGGCGTTATCCGCAAGGAAAATTTCAGGAGTGACAAGACATGCGTCTGACCGATGAAGAGGTTGCGGCAAAGATTGTCAGGATTTATTTTGAGGAAATCGCAAGAATCGGCGTGAAAAGGCGCCTTACGCTTGACGAAGTAATCAACACCCACTACTATGCGCTCTCAAGGCTTCGCTGCGCGGAGAAGGAAAAGAGCGCGCTGCTGCGCAGGGTGCTTGAGGTGGAAAAGCGCCTTGAAACAGAAAACCCGCACGAGCTTGTGCCAAATTTAGTGCGCACAAAAACAGTAACAACTGTTGAAGAGACAAAGACGGAATAAGCAATGCTGCCAGCCTAATTTTAGCCCTTATCGCAAACCGCTTTTTTTTTGCAACTAATGCGATGTTCTTTTTTTCGCAGCTTTTTTTTTTGCGCTTGGCGCGGGCTTAATTTTCCGCGGTTTTTTTGCCCCTAGTTGTGCAGCTGTATTTTGACCACGTCGTTGTCGCGCAGCGCGTGCTCTTTCCCTATTTTTTGCCCTGTTTTGCAGTCTATTGCCGCGACAAACCTTTCCGCAAAGCTGCTGTGGACTTTTGCCGCGAGGTCGAGGGCTGTTGCCCCCTGCCTCAGCAGATAGGCGCTCGGCAGCACGTTTCCCTTGCTGTCAACCAATTTGTGCTGGTCTTCCACGGGGTAAACCAAAATAAGTTTCAGCAGCTCGAAGGCAGTGCGGTTTATCGCCTGCTGCACTCCTGTGCTGCCGAAGGCGTCAAGGACATGCGTTTGTATGAATTCCAGCGCGTGCCTCTGCCTTTCGTCAAGATTGCCGAGCACTTTGAATTCTTTTGCGCCTGGCGTGTATTCTATCAACCCGGCTTTTGCGGCTTTCCTGAGCGTGAGCTCTGCTTCCGCGCAGCACGGGACAAAAATCTTTTCGGGGAACTGTTTCTGCAGGCGCCCGAGATTCTCTTTCGCGCCCGGCAGGTCCATCTTGTTGCATGCGATCAGCATTGGCTTGCTCTGCCCGCGCACCATTTCCGCAAAATCCAGTTGCTCTTCCTCGCTCCACTGGCTTGGCTTGCCGCTGAAAGAGCCTTTCTCGAAAACGCTCTTCACATCGGCTTCGCTCATTCCAAGGCCGCTCAGCGGCTGTGCAAGCGCTTCCCAGGGCTTTTCGCTTGCAGCCGCTGTTTTGCTTATTTTCGCCCAGTTCTTCTGCAGTATGCCCCTTATCCAGTAATCGATTTCTTTCTCCAGAAAAAGAACATCCTTCGCGGGGTCATAGCCCTTTGCTGGATTTCCCTCGGCGTCCGTTGTGCCGCTGCAGTCAAGCACGTGCACCAGTGCGCTTGCCTGCATCAAATCGTTCAGGAACATGTTGCCGAGGCCTTTTCCCTGCCAGGCGCCTTCAATAAGCCCCGCTACATCAAGCAGCGTTATCGGAATAAGCCGCACGCCTGCCTCGCACCTGCTGTTCTGCGGCATGCACTGCTTTCCCATCTGCACGTGCACGCAGGGGGCAGTCACATAGGCTGTTCCCTGGTTCGGCTTTATGGTAACAAAAGGCCTGTTGCCGATTTCCGCGGCAACCATTGTCGCCGCGCTGAAAAAAGTGCTCTTGCCAGTGTTTGTTTTCCCGACAACACCAATCTGCATAAGGAAAAATCTTGGGCTGTAATTATAATAAAAACCTAATTGGAAGGAAGATTTTACTGGTCTTTGGAATGTCGGAAATTATAAGGTTGCAGAGGCGCCCTGCAAAGAGGAGGCGCAGGTAGGGCATGAGCGAACTGTGGACAGACCGCTTTTTTCCCAAGGACTTCAGCGAGTTCGTGGGCAATTCCGAAGCAGCGGACTTTGTGCGTGCATGGGCCGAGAAATGGCAGAGCGGGAAGCCGCAGCAGCCGCTGCTGCTTTACGGTTCCCCGGGAACAGGCAAGACCTGCCTCGCAACAATGCTCGCGAAATTCATGGGCTGGCTGCTGTTCGAAATGAACGCCAGCGATTTCAGGACAAAGGATGTAATAGAGCGCGTTGCGGGCGCTGCATCGCAGGGCGCATCGCTCGGCGGCACGCTCAGGCTCGTGCTTCTTGACGAGGTCGATGGCTTGCAGGGAAACGCCGACAGGGGCGGCGCAGGGGCAATGGCAAAAATCCTGAAAGAGTCGAAAAACCCGCTTATTCTGACAGCCAACGACATTTACGGCGACCAGAAAATGCTTCCGCTTAGGGGCGCCTGCGTGCTTGTGCAATTCAAAAAAATAAATTACCTGAGCATCGCGAAGCGCCTTTGCGAGCTTCTGCAGAAGGAAGGCGTTCCTTTCGACCCGGAGGCAGTGAAAACGCTCGCGCGAAGCTGCGCGGGCGACATGCGGAGCGCGTTGCTTGACGCGCAGACTCTCGTGTTATGCGGAAAAATTGACCTTGCCGCAGTGCAATCCCTCGGCTACAGGGAAAGGCAGCACGACATCTTCAAGACAATTGAGGCTGTCTTCAAAGGCAGCACTGTCGGCGAAATAAGGCGTGCGAGGCAGCAGACAGAAGTTGATGATGAGATGCTTTTCCTCTGGGTTGACGAGAACATCCCGAGGCACTTCACGAAGGGGAACGACAGTGCAGCGGCTTTCGAGAGGCTCAGCAGGGCCGATGTTTTTTTGGGCAGAATCGGGAGGAGGCAGCACTACGGCTTCCTCCGCTACAGCGGCGAGCTTGCCACCAGCGGCGTTGCCCTGAGCAGGGAGCATGAATACCCTGGCTGGATACACTACCAGTTTCCCGGCTTGCTCCGCAGGCTCGGCGGCAACAAGGGCGCGAGGAACTTGCGCAAGCAGGTAGCGCAGAAAATCGGCGCAGCCACGCATTCCAGCACCAGCACTGTTATCACTGAGGACCTTCCGTACCTGCGCATGCTGTTCGCGGACAAAAAGCAGGCTGCGCGCCTGGCGGCAGCATTCGATTTTACAGCGGAGGAAATTGCATTCCTGCTCGGCGCGAAACCGGATTCCAAAAAAACCAAGTCGGTTTTTGAGGAAGCCGCAGCGATTCGCCAGAGCGGCGTTGCAAAAAGAAAGCCGCTGCAGGCAGTGGACGGGAAAACACTTGCGAAATTCGAGGAACCCACGGAAGAGCTGGAAGAACCAGCAGGGCAATCAGATAATGTTCCGGAAAACAGCGAGGGCCAGACAACGCTGTTGTAGTCGAGTTAAATTTCTATTTCCAACAGCGCTACTGGCATTCCTAACCCAAAATTCTGCAATACCTCTTTTTTTATTTCTCCCAGAATGCCTTCTTTGCCGGCGATTTTTACCAGGGCGCCCCTGCCATCCGCGAGAGCGCTGTTGGCTGTTTCGAGCAACCCGTATTCCCAGCCCATGGCGCTTGCTACCGCGCCAAGAATGCTTTTTATTGCGGTGAATTCCGCGCCTTTTCCGCAGAGCGCCACGCAAAGCGTGTTGCATTCCCTGACGCCTGTTTCGCTGGCGCCATCCAACCGCAGTGTTTTGCCTATTTCGAAAATATTCTGTGGATACTGCACGTGCTTGTTCGCTGCGAGGAAATCGAGCAGCTCTGGGAACAATTGCTTCCTGAAAACAACGTAGTTCTCGCTGACAGGGTTCGCGATTTCAACAAACTGCTCTTTCTCCGTGTCCAGGCCTACCATTGCAGCCTGCTTTTGCTTTGAGGTCATTGTGTAAGTGAGCACTTCCTGCAGCCCAAGCCCAATGCACGCTTCCCTGACTGCCTCAGCGAGAGCTGTTTCCTGCCTTTCCTTTCCGCCAGTTGCAATCCTTACCGGCAAAGGCTTTATTTTGTTGTAGCCGTATGAAACAAGCGCGTCCTCGATTACATCGACAGGATGCATTATGTCCTGCCTGTATGCGGGATAATTGCACTGCAGCCTGCCGCCGCTTTGTTTCACGTCGTAGCGCGCCTTGCGCAGCAGTTCAATTATCTCCTTTTCACCCAGTTGCAGCCCGCTGAAATCGTTCACATCGCGCGCGTTGACCGTGATTTTTTTCGGCGTGAAATCAGGCGTAACAACCGCCTTGTTCGGGTATTTTACCCGCACGCTGTAAACATCAAATCCCCTTTCCGCCAGCGCGCTTACCATGACGTTCAGCGCAGTGTTGACTGTTTCCTGGCTGTAGCCTGTCACCTCCACAAGAACTTCCTGTGTTTTCTCGCTGACCTTTCCAGTGAGCTGCGAGTTTATTATGGGCGGCATTGAGGCTACAGCGCGCCTGTCGTCCTCAAGTATCGGATACATTTTCTGCCCCTGCAGTAGCTGGGCGAATTCTTTCCCCTTCGGGTGCTCGAGCAGAATCTCTTCCAGATCCATTTCCACTTTGTACTCAAGCGGGATGAATCGTTTTTCGCGCGGCCTGTATGCGGTATAATGCATCGGCGGCTTTAGCTTGCCCCAGTCGTACAGCCCGATTGCGGCCTCTTTCCTTTTTCTCCCGAATGTTAAGCAGACTTTTTCCTGCAACTGGACCATCTGCACCAAAAATTCTTCAGTCACTTTTACATTGCGCACGATTGCCGCTGCAATGCAGGGCCTTACGGGAAGAACGCTCTTGTCAACAATTAGCGAAACACCGCTGCTGCGCACCCTATATTTTGGCACTCCCCTTTCGCTTGTGAGCCTGCTCCTTATCTCGCGCGCGATTCCCTCCGTGCTCAACAAATCCGGCCTATTGCTGTCCTTCACTTCCACGACAACGCTGTCGCCGTTGATGCTTTCCACTTCGCTTTTCGCGAACATCAGCGCATCAGCCAGCTCGCGCTGCGGAATCTTCTTTCCCACCAAGCCGCAAAGGTCCTTAAGGCTGACGCTTACATTAGCCATTTCGCTTCACCGCCGACCATTGCCCGCTTTCCGTAAATTTCATGTTCAATCAACCGCCTGGCTTTTCGCTTCCCGCAGCCAGTTGAGGTCTTTCGCGAACAAATACCTGATATCGCTAATTCCAAGCCTGAATGCAGCGAGCCTGTCGATGCCAACGCCCCACGCTATTGCGCGTGCCTTTATCCCAAGCGCCTGCGTTATTTCCGGTCTGAAAACCCCGGCTCCCGCGAGCTCTATCCACCCGAGTAGCGGGTGTTTCGCGCTAAGCTGCACGCTCGGTTCCGTGAAAGGGTAATAATCGGGGGTGAACTTGACCTCTTCGGCGCCGCCGAACTCCACAGCAACCTGCGCAAGAATGCCGAGCAGGTGCCTGAAGTTTATTTCCTTGTCAACAATGAATCCGTCCAGCTGGTTGAATTCCACAAGGTGCGTTGCGTCCGGAATGTCCGGGCGATAGCACCTGTTTACCACAAAGTATTTTCCCGGCACTGTAACACCCTGCACCATCTGCCTTGCATCTGCGGTTGTGCCGTGCGCGTTCGGCATCAGCCTGCTTGCGATCCTCTCGCTCCAGGCGTAGCCCCATCCCCTGCTGCCTGTTCCGCCGCCGTTTTCGTGCGCGGCCTTTATTTTTGCCACGATTTTTTTGTCTGGCAGTTTCCCTAACCGCGGCTGCAGCAATTGGTATGTGTCTGTCCAGCTCCGCGCGGGATGGTTTTGCGGCTGGAAAAGAACGTCAAAGTTATAAAATTCCTGCGTTATCAGCCTCTCGGGCATTTCCTGGAAGCCGAGCGCGACCAGTTTCCTTTTCACCTGGTTAAGGAACTGCATGTAAGGCTGTTTTTTTCCCGCGAAAGCCCGTGGCACTGGCGCGTGAATATCGTACGCCCTCTCGGCAACTTTTCCCGCCGCTTGGAGCGCTTTCTCACCGCTTGCGTTGAGCCTTGCCCTTCTTCCTGTTTCAACGGCTTTTTCAGCCAGGCCCCTCTTCATTGCCTCCTGCAGCGCGGCGTTTTCCTCCGGCGCAATCTTCTGCTTTGATTCAATTTTTTTCAGGGCTGCTTCAAGCGCGTATTTCCCCTCGAGCAAATCCTTTTCCAGACCTGTAAATTCAAGCGCAATCTCTTCGCCCTCTTTCCTAACGGAAACCCATGCATTTTTCTTTGCGATTCCCATCGCGACATTCAATTCGGGGGAATTAAGGCTGCTTTTCTTTTTCAGCTGCTCCAGGCTTGCACTTCCGCCGAGCGCCTGCAGGGCTTCCACAAAAAGCCTTTCAGGCAGCCCGTTGCGCAGGCTTGTTTTGCCCATGGCGCTGAGATGCAAATTTTCTGTTTTTTTCTCGTCAAGCTCGATAAGCCCTTTTTCCCGCAGCCATTGCACCGCTCTCCTCGCGCTGTCAACAGGGATGCCTGCCTTGGCGGCAATTTCCTCAGGCGAAAGCCACGCCCCCGTGTCAAGCACGGCAAGTGTTTTCCTTTCTATCCCGCTCAGGCTTTCAGCAATCCTGCTTGTTTCCATGCAACCAACCGAAATATTTCGTATTGTAACCCTTTTAATACCTTTAATGGGAATTCCTTTTTATTATGCTTTACCTGCTTGATTCAAGCGCAGTGCTGAACGATTTCAATTTCAATTTTCAGCGTGAGCATTCTTACATCATGGCGCCGCTTGCTGTTGCGGAGCTGCGCGACCTTAGGAGCAAATCCCTCGCGGACAACGCGCTGCAGCAGGGCCTGCTTCGCATCGAAGAGCCTGGCGCTGCCTCGTTGGCGCGCATAAAAGAAAGTGTTGCCGCAGAGGGCTTTTCGCGCCTGAGCACCGCGGACATCTCAGTGCTCGCGCTTGCGCTCGACCTGCGTGCGGCAAAAAAGCGCTTTTCCCTCATAAGCGACGATTACAGCGTGCAGAATTTCTGCAAGCTGCTTGGCATTCCTTTTGCGGGTGTTATAAGGGGAAAAATAAAAGATGTTATTTCCTTCTCCCTGCGCTGCCCCGCCTGCGGCAAAACCGCCAAAAAAGGCTGCAGGGAGAAGAATTGCCCGGATTGCGGTGCAGGGCTGAAAACAGTTAAAAGCGGCCAAAAAGCGCCATAAACCCGTTTTAGGGGCTTTCCGTCGGGAGTGTTTTTTTGGGCAAAAATAACCCTAAATTAACACGTTAACTATATGTAGTTACATTTATATATTCCCTGCCCGCCAATTAATATAAGCAGCCCGTGTGCTGCGGCAGAGGGCAGAGGATGTTTTTCGAGTTTGCTTACCATGTGCTGTCGTTTGACTTTGTGTGGATAGCCTCGCTTATCATGGGCAATCTTCACTGGCTTTTTGCTTTTGCCGCCTGCTGCGCTTTCTTTTTCGGCGACAAGTGGAAGAAGATTGCTGTCGGCACTTTTTTGCTTTCAGTTGTCGCCTGGACTTGGGTTGACTTCGAAAGCATAAGCGGCTGGGTTGTTTTTGTCGGCGGCTTCCTTTCGATTTACTATATTACAAAAATTGCGGCGCTTGCTTTTGCCGAGAGCGTCCCGTCGCTTAGCAAGCACCTAGTGATAGTCAGCGAACTGCAGTTCCTGGTTCTGCTTGTCGCATACAATTTTTTTATGAGGTGAAAAAAATGGCGCGCTGGTTCAAGAAAGCGGTTTTCGGAGTGATGTTCACTTTCTTCATTTTCATTTTCGCAAGCATGGCGGGAAGCGCTGGTATGCCTGTTTTCGGCCCGGAAATGCTGACGCTTGCAGGCCTGATGCTGTTGCTTGGAATGGGGATTTTTGAAATAAACCTTGTTACTTACGAGTGATGAAAAATGCTGGTTGAATTCCTTTCGCATCTGTTGTCCTTCGACCTTAATTGGATAGCAGGGCTTATAATGAACAACCTGCACTGGCTTTTCGCTTTCGCTGCCTTTGTGATAATCGCAGAAAAAGGCCACAAGCCGGTCTGGCACTTCCTTGCAATAGTCGGACTGCTTTACGCTTTCTCCGATATCCTTAATCTCGCCGGCTGGATTCTGGTGCCGTTCATAATCGCGTTGCCCGTGCAGTTGTTCGTCGGTCTGTTCTTCCCGGAAGGCGGGTGGGTGCAGAAGCGCTTCGCGATAATAGTAACTTTCCTGCTGATGGCGCTCAGCTTCATCAACACGTTTTATTTCAGTTTCTTGGGGTAAGAAAAATGTTTGAATTCAAGGGGAGTTCCTGCATGGAAAGCATTTTCTGGGGTGTGAGGAAAAATGGGTAGGTTCAGGGCGATCTTCGATTCCGTTGTTTACTCAGCGGCAATAATGCTGCTCTTGTTCGCAGGCGCGCTTTTCCTCGGCATAACGCCGCAGTTCGGCGTGCTGTTCAGCCCGCTTGGCTTTGTCGTCCTCGCGTTTTTGGTCTACACGCTTATTGCAAAGTGAAAGGTTTTCCGCATGTCTTGGAACACAGAATTTTTGTTTCGCGCGCTTATTGCAAAATAAGGGATTGTTAGGGGCGCGGGCTCCGCAAAGAACCCTCTGCCGCGGGCTCGCGTCTCCCACCAATGCAACGCTGGCGCAGGCACTTCTTATCGGCTTATCCCTAAGCGCTTTTGGGTCGCAATGGCGCCAGCGTGGTCTCAATCTTCCCTGAGCGTGATTTGTTTTCCGCTGGCTTTTGTTCTTACGCGGAAATCCAAAAAAAGAACAGCCGGATTACTCTTCTTCTGACCGCAGGTCGCTGTGCTCGACAATGTAGCGCTCTATTTTTTCGCTTATTGCCCTGCGCTTCCAGAGGCCAAGCAGCGCGCTAACAGCCAGAACCGCTACAATTACCCAGAACAAGTCGCTTTCCATTACCTGCTGTAACGCCTTGTCAAGGTCGAAAGAAGCGATCTGCTTGAATTCGTTGTAGTTCAAGGTCAGCTTGTTGCTGTACTTGTAGCCGCTCCACATGATTGTGTTGCCGCTGGTTGCGGCGTCGGGTTCAACCGGCTGCAGCACTTCCACGCCGCCGGGAAGGATAACTGTTATTGTTGTTCCGGCGGGAATCACCCAAAGGCTGCCCTCCAAAAATCCGCTGAAAAACTTTTCCTTGATGCCATAGCCTATTACCCTGCTTGTCTCGCTTTTCTTCTCCATCAGCGTATCGTTCAAGGAATAGCGTATCTCAAGGTAAGCGCTCGGCTCTTCCACAAAGGAAACCTTGCTGACAGTTATGTCGCTCTCTGCCCCAATTGCGGGCTTTATCCTGTCATCGTAAGCCAGCCAGGCGTCAATGTTGACGCCAATCTGCGTAACCTTTGCCCTGAAATCGTCCAACTGCTGCTGATTCTGGAACTGGATGAAGAACTTGTCGCTGACAACAGCGTTTCCCTGCCTGTCAACAGTTATCTCAATCGCGTGCCTGTCAATCAGGTAAAACTGCGCTGAAGCCGTGGCGCACAAAAGCAGCAGAAGCCCCGCAATCAACAAAAATTTTCTCAAAACAACCCCATATAATAACCACATCAGATTTATTATTTTTTTCTAAACGCCGCCGCAGGCGTTTATTATGGTCTTTTTCCCGAACTTTTGTGTTTAGCAGTAGCGACCTTGTGAACCAGCGGGTTCACGAGGCCTCGCAAACCAACAGGTTTGCAAGGCGGCGTGATTTCAATCTTGCCTGAGCGTGATTTTTTTTCCGCTGGGGGGTGTAGGTTATTTAAACAAAACGCTGGAAAAGTTAATATGGGTAGTTTGGGGTGCCTTCTGTTCAGTACTTCGGCCATAGTTTCTTTAAGCTGGCCTTCGGCGACAAGGCTGTTCTTTTCGACCCGTATGTTTCGAATAGCTGCAAGGAGTCATCCTTCAAGCGCCTTGTGCCAACCGCTGCGAAAGAGAGCGATTTCAAAAACATCGACCTTATTTTGATTTCCCACGAGCACTTCGACCACTTCGACAAGGATTTGGTAGAAAAAATCGCGAAGAAAAACAACAGCTGCGTTGTAGCATCGCAAACGGTGCTGCAGGAATTCAACCTCGGCAAGCACCAGCTGCACGCGGTTGGAATGAACGACAGCATCAACCTCAGGGGCATTGGCGTAAAGGCGATCGCCGTCCACCACCCGCAGGCATTCTATCCGCTCGGCTTTCTGGTTTCGTACGGCGGCAGAAGCGTTTTCCACGCCGGCGACACAGATCTCATAGACGATTTCGCGACCCTGAGCCCGGATGTCGCTCTTCTTCCGATCGGCGGCACCTACACAATGGATGTCGTCGACGCAGTGAAAGCCGTTAAAACAATGAAGCCGCGCTTCGCGGTGCCGATGCACTACAACACTTTCAAGATGATAGAGCAGGACCCGAAAGAGTTCAAGCAGAAAATAGAAAAAAGCATTTTGAAAACAAAGCCTATTATCCTCAAGCCCGGGCAGAGCTTCAGCTTTAAGTAAAAAAAAGCAGGCCCCAGCAGATTGTTTCTATCTCTTTTCAGGGTAGTACCTCCAGTTCACGAACCATACAGCGAAAGCGAAAATGTCGAGCGCAAGCACAAAGCCGCCTGCCGCAATCACTGCCGCGTGCGCTATCCCCTCTGCAATGAAGTTGAACGCCGCGTAGAAAATCGCTCCCGCGATCGCGAGCAGTGCGAAGAAACCCTGGAAGAATTTCATAGGCAAAAAAAGGAGCGAACTAGTTTATTAATTTTTTTCTTTTTCTGCATCGCGCAGCCTATTTTTCCCGCTTTCGGCGGCCGCTTTCAAGTCCTCAATTGTCCCGATGTCAAGGCACTTTCCTTCGTACAATACGAAGCCTGCTTTTCCGGCTGCCGCAAGCGCGTTAATCGCGTCCGTGAGCTCGAACTCGTTCCTGCTGCTCATCTTTATTTTTTCGAGCGCGGGAAAGATTTTTTCGCTGAACAAATAAGCGCCGACGTTCACCAAATTGCTTTTCAGGTTCTCAGCGGGCTTTTCAACAATCGCCTCAAGCTTTTTTCCGCTCACAAGCGCGACGCCGAAGCGCTCGGGATGCTCTTCCCTGCGCAGCGCCGCGACAGCGTCCTTTCCCTTCACGCCGGAAAGCTTTTTCCATAGCCCAGGCTCCACAATGGCATCACAGTAGCCCACAAGAAACCTGCCTTTCGCGATTTTGCGCGCCTGGAAGAGAGCGTGGCCTGTTCCCATCGCAACGTTCTGCACAACATACCGTAACTTCATTTTTCCGAAACGCGAACCGAATTTTTCCTTCACCATTTCCCCCCTGAATCCAACCACAATGATTGTTTCGCTAACTCGCGCCCTCGAAAGGGAACTCAGCACGTGCCAGAGCAGCGACTTGCCGTTCAGCTCAACAAGCGCCTTCGGCTTATCCTGCGTCAGCGGAAGCATCCGAACGCCCTGGCCTGCTGCAAGAACAACTGCCTTCATGCCGGCCCCTCTGTTGTGGGCATTTCCTGCCAGGCTGAAGCAATTTCCTTCATGCTAACATTATTCCCCCGCCGCTTTTATTCTTTTTGCCGCGCGCCGCGAACATCGAGGCGAAGATAACCAGCGGCACCAGCAGTGCGGCGCCGGTTATTGCAAATGGCATCGCGTATCCGTACGCGTCGGCGGAAAAGCCGGATATCAGCGCGCCTATAAGCGAGCCAGAGTATGAAGCCAGTGTTATTGTGCCTAACGCGCCGCCGACCCTTTCAGTGCGGGTGAGGCTCGGCGTCACAACCATTATTGAGAGAATCGCGGCAGCGTCGCCGCCCTCATGCACAAGCCTGCTGAGCAGCACCATCGGCAGGGAAAAGCTCCAGAGGTAAATCATGTTCCCGATTGCCGAAGCCGCAAGCCCCGCGAGAAGAATCCATTTTATTCCGCGCCCCCTGCCAAGCGCGAAAGCCCCGATGATATTAAAGCAGACAAGGACAGCCGCTATCCAAAGGAATACAAATCCAATCTCCTGGAAAGAGAGCCCCACGGTATGCTCAAGGAAAAGCGCGTGCACAGTGTCTTCCGCACCGAAGTGAAGCGCGAGGAAAAAGTATGCCGCGAAAACAAGCAGGAACCGGCTGTTCTTGAAATCCTTTTTGTACTCCGAGAGCGGAGTGAAAGCGCCTTTCGTTCTCTTCAGCATCAACGCAAGAAGTATCAGCGGAATCACCGCGAGGAATGCTATTCCGAACAGCGCGCTGAAAGCCAGCGTTGCGAGCAGCGCCCCTCCCGCAAAAGGGCCTATTCCGTATGCGACCACCCTGCTTATTTCCGCGAGCGCTATCTTCCTGCTTTTGTTTTTTTCGCCGATTGTTTTGTAGTATAGCGAGTAAAGGCTGACAAAGAAAAGGTTCCGTGCGGTTCCCCCAATAAGGAACACCACGAGCAGCGCCGAAAATGCGGCAGTGCTGCCGAGGAGCGCGGTGAAAACAGCCATTAACAGGAGCGAAACAACCACCATGTGCTTCGGCACAATCCTGTCGCTGAAAATCCCGAACGGCACAGAGAGAAGGATCGCTGTCACGGGCAAAAGCCCCATCAGGACGCCGATCTGCCAGTTCGCCAGCCCGATGTCGCGCAGGTGGATCGGGATGAACATGAAGAACAGCTGGAAGGCGCAGATTTGCCCGAAAAAAAGAATGTTCGGAAGCGCGAAAACTTGCAGCTGTTCCCTTGAAACCATCAAAACACCAGCGGCGCGCGCTGCCTTCAAACGTCAAAAACAGCGAGATCTTCCGGGACAGAAACCTCGCCGAATTCCTGGCGCGCCTCGTTCTCAACTTCGGAGTTTTTCTTGTAGCGCGGGGAGATGTGCACCAAAATGAGCTTTTTCGCCTTTGTTTGCGCCGCTACCCATGCCGCCTGCTTCGCTGTTGAGTGCTTTGTTTCCTTCGCCCGCGAAATGTGCTTGTCCAAAAAAGCCGCTTCGTGCACAAGCACGTCGCTTTTTTCTATGGCGTCGAAATAGCTGTCGCTCGGCAGCGTGTCCAGAACAATGCTGATTTTTTTTCCCTCGCGCCCCTTGCTGTAGTCCATCACCTGCTCGGGCTTGAATGCCTTGCCGTTGGCTGTAACTTCTTTTCCGTGCTGCAGCCTGCTCCAGAGCGGCCCCTCCGGTATTCCAAGCTTGAGGGCTTTTTCGCGCTGGAAAGTTCCCTCCTTGTCCTTTTCCTTGAAGACCCAGCCGATGCATGGCACTCCGTGCTTGAGCGGAACTCCGCTTACAGTGAATTTTTCGCCTTCAAGCGCTTTTCCCCTTCCGCATTCTTTCACGCGCACCTCAAAGTTGCATTTCATCAGCGCCAAGCCAAGCACTTTTTTTATCTCTTCTTTCACTCCCTTTGGGCCGAAAACATTCAGCGGCGCGTCTCTCCCATGCATTGCCATTGTCGCAACCAGCCCAGGCAGCCCGAGCACATGGTCTGCGTGAAAGTGCGAGAGGAAAATGCTGTGCACCCGCATATAGCTCACGCCTGATTTCATCATCTGCCGCTGCGTTCCCTCGGGGCAGTCGAACAAAAACCAGTTTCCGTCAAACTGCAGTGCCACGGCTGTGAGGTTTCTTTCAACAGTCGGATTGCTGCAGCTTGTCCCCAAAACAACCAGCCTTATCGCCATAACTTAACAGTAAAAGGAAAAGGTTATTTAATTGGTTTTGCGCTTGCGATTCGGGCGGATTACAATTTTTTCACAAAAAACCTTCCCTTCCTTTTGTAGCCCATCGAGTTCGCGACACCGTTGTAGAGCGCTTCCATTTGTGCCCTCACCTTTTTGGACCATTGCATGTCCGCGCT